>NZ_BAAJMJ010000014.1:0-84640 GCF_057552415.1 Pseudoalteromonas sp. NH0006-26 | reverse complement strand
CTCGAAAGAGTCGGGCTTTTTTACGTCTGCAGGAAAGTGAAAGTATTAGCCGTCAGCCGTCAGCTATCAGTTGCACTGCGTTAACCTGACCATCGTAGCGTGGGTTGAATATCTCGAAACCCACGGATAAAAGAACACGAAGAACACGACAGAGGATGAGAGCGTAGCATTTGTTATGTGGCTCTCTAGCGCTGTGGGCACTACGACATTCTACTGCGCTGTCGCTACGAAGTAGTATACCCACTCCAAATACAAGTCAGTGTTTAAGCCATGCGCTATAAATTTTGAAGTATCATTATCAGCCCAGCTACTCTTTACTGATCTCAGTTATTCACCTTGTACTTTAAACTAGTCCCTAAATTATCATCTTGTTGCAATTTCATTGTTGGTTTAATAACTGTCCTGTGTAAAACTATCGAAGATAATTTAGTAAATCAGGTGACATGAATGTCGAATATAAAAGCTTGGAAACTTCTCAGCCTGTTTTGTTTGTTTACAGCACTGATTGGTTGTCAATCTAAAGAAGAACAGCTACAACAAACAATTCAAGAGTCCATTAAAAAGGCCGATGTCGAGCTTACCCAGCTTGGTAAAGCACTTGATAATGGCAGTATACGCAATGCGACTATTCTTAAAGAATACAGTCGTATCCTTAAACAGCAACAACCTGAACTCAGTAAAGTTGTTGATGTTGTTAGCCTTGATGCCACACGCCAGGGAGCGCTTTATAGCGGTTTAACCCAGCGCCTTGATGACATTAAGGGTAATTACTTAATCCCTCCTTACGAAGATACGCTATACAATATTGATTTATTGCGTGAGGCAGCAAAGCCAACGTTATTTTCTGATGCCTTAACCGATCCTATAAATATGCTTGCGGATATGTCGAATGGTTCTTTAGCACGAGTCGGTGCTATAAGCCAAAAAGCTGAAGGCCAAGGGGTGGGTAACCAAATGGTAGGTAACCCTAACTATGGTAATTGGCAAACGAATAGTAGTGGTATTAGCTTTTGGCAGTGGTACGGCATGTACCGTATTTTGGGTGATGTATTTGACCGAGTTGAATACGGAAGTTGGAGTAAGCGCCGTAAGTACAGTTACTACAATGATTATGGTCGTACTCGTTACTCAAGCCCTAAACAAATAAAAACCCAAAGTGCCTTAGAAACACGTACACGACAATCTTACCAACGCCAAGGCAAGCAGTTCACTAGTCCTTATGCGAGTAAAAAAACAGGTGCATCAGGTTTGAGTCGCAGCAGTTATACGCCGCCTAAAAGTCGTAGCAGTTACTCAAGAGCGAGTAGTTACAGCAATAATTCAGGATCGGTTCGTAACAGCAGTAGCAGAACCTCGCGCGGCGTAAGTCGTGGTAAGTAAAGAATAACGTTGGAGTTAGAATAATATGTATGAATTTAATGGAATAACTATGTGGTCTTTGCAAGCACTGGCTGTAGACTTTGCAATTATCATCTTACTGTTTGTCAGCTTAAAGTATATTAAAGGTTGGGTGTCTAATCTACATGCCAATGATGAAATTACCGAGCGCGATAACTTTGCATTCGGAATAAGCTTTGCCGCTGGCTTGGTTGCCCTTGCGATTGTATTAACTGGCGTGAGTAGTGGTGCCTTTGCTGCTACGTTACAAAAAGAAGCTCTGTTAATGCTTGGCTATGGCGCATTAGCAATTTTGCTTATAAAGCTGGGTCACTTTTTTCAAGATAAAGTGGCGCTGCGTAAAGTGAGCTTACATAACGAAATAGTCAAAGGTAATGTTACTGCATCAATTATTGATTTTGGCCATGTAGTAAGTGTTGCAGTGGTTATTCGCTCTGCACTATTGTGGGTTGCTACCGAAGGCTGGCATGGCATTCCTATTGTTATCGCCGCTTTTGTAATTGGCAGTGTGGTACTGCTGTTAGTAAGCCAATACCGAGTGCAGTTATTTAAGCGCACCAATAAAAGTGGCGATTGCCTACAACAAGCTATTGTTGATGGTAATTTAGCCGTAGGTGTTCGCTATGCCGGCTTTTTAATTGGTAGTGCATTAGCCATTACTGCTGCAACAGGCATCGCTCCTTATGCCGCTGATAATATTAACGCGAGTTTACTTTACTGGGCGCTAAGTGCCGTTGTGTGTTTGGTTGCTTTCATTTTACTACACTTACTGACGATTAAAATCATCTTGTCTGGATGTAATATTTCAGATGAAGTGAATCGTCAAAAGAATGTGGGTGTTGCCGCTATTTCTGCAGCTGTGTCATTTGCTGTCGGGATCACTATGGCCACACTACTGGGTGCATAATCACGTGTCATCAACTCAAGCTTCCCCAAGTAAATTTAATTTACTTGGGCATGATATTTTACTGATCACTGTTATGGCCGTACTCGCTGGGTGCGGCCTTATTTATGAATATTTACTTTCTCATTACGCTGGCCGAGTACTAGGGTCCGTTGAGAGTGCAATTTACGCCATGATAGGCACTATGATTGTAGCCATGGGGATGGGAGCATTTTTAGCGCGTTGGTTTAAAGATGCCTTTACCGCATTTGCTTGGCTAGAAAGCATTATTGCGCTGATAGGTATGGGCTGTATATTAGCCATTGCCAGTATTATTGCCGTAAGTTATTCACTTCCTCATTTATTCTCTAGCATTTTTAATATTCCACCAGACGTTATTCTTAATGGTTATGTGTTTCAAAAGCTGCAAGAGTGGTCGCGCTTTTTACCTTATGTATTTGGCCTAATATTAGGGCTATTTATTGGTATGGAAATACCGCTTATTGCGCGTATTCGCCAGCATGTTTATGGGCGCTTCTTAGAAAATAACGCCGGTACTATTTATGGTGCTGATTATATTGGTGCAGGGATAGGTGCGGCAATTTGGGTGAGTATTATGCTCGCAATGCCAATAATGCAAGCTGCCGCTTGGACTGCGTTATTTAATATTATTGCCGGGCTGGCTTTTTTGTGGCGCTATCATAGCTATGTACGCTTTGCTAAGTTGCTATTGGTTTGCCATATATTACTGCTGGTGTTATTCGCTTTTATTTTACAGTTTGGTAGTAGCTGGATGGATAACCTAAGTAACGTACTATACAAAGATAAAGTTATTTATTCCCAAGCAACGAAATACCAGCATGTGGTGTTAACCGAACGCTTAAGTAAAAATCAGCCACAGCCTATCACCGATCTATACTTAAATGGTCGGTTGCAGTTCTCAAGTATTGATGAGCAAATATATCACTCAATGCTGGTTTATCCTGCCATGCTGGCATCTAATCGTCATGACCGTGTTTTGATTATTGGTGGCGGTGACGGATTGGCCATGCGTGATGTATTAAAGTGGCCGGTTGAGGAAGTGACTTTAATTGATTTAGATGGACAGCTACTCAATTTATTTGGTCATAAAGATAATAAATACACACCGCCTGATGATATTAAACAGCGATTAGTGGCACTCAATAATGAATCGATGCATGACCCCCGAGCAAATATTATTGTGGGTGATGCATTTTTAGAAGTTGAGAGGCTACTGGATCAGTCAAAGCAGTTCGATACTATCCTAATTGACCTGCCAGACCCTAATCATCCCGATCTGAATAAGATGTATAGCGACTATTTTTATAACCATGTGCGTCAATTATTGGCACCTGATGGTGCTATGGCGGTACAGTCAACCTCGCCTTATCATGCAAAAAAGGCATTTTTAAGTATTGCTAAAACCGTTAAAGCCGCAGGTTTTGATTATGTAGAGCAATATCAGCAAAACATCCCTTCGTTTGGTCAGTGGGGGTGGACTATTGCTACTAAAATGGGGCAATCACCAAGTGCACGTATTAGCAATATAACGGATATGCCAGTGCCATCTCGGTGGATTAGTAAAAAATATTTATTAGCCAGTTTTGCATTTCCTAATAACTATTTTGAACAAGTTAACGATATTGAAGTCAATAGGTTAGGTTCTGGTCGTTTATATGATTATTACCGGGCTGCTTGGCAAATAGAAAGTGAATTGTATAAAAATTAATAAAACATGGTTGACATAATATGTCGGCCATGCGAATCTTAACTCAGACATAATATGTCAAACGACAAAAAGGCAGAGACATGGAATTAAATGAACTTTCAATAAAATTAGCGTCTTTTGAAACTGAGGGTGCTAACTTTGAGTCTTTCTTGATTGCCAATCCAGGTGAGCAAGATGTTTTACAAGTCATTGTTGATGGAAACGATGAGCTTCCAATTTTTGTTACCCAAACACAAGAGCAATTATTATGTATTAGCTACTTGTTTGGTGAAGACGAAGTAAAAAGCGAGTTACGCGACGAGTTAAACGAAACACTACTGCGTTTAAACGTGCCAATTCCGCTAAGTGCATTTGCCAAAATCGATAATAAATATGCGATTTTTGGTGCACTTTCGGTAAATTCATCATTAGATGACGTTACCCACGAACTAGTGACGTTAGCGGATAACGCAATTGATGCACTAGAAGCCGTGACCTTGTATTTAAATGATTAGGATACCCGCATAGGTAAGTGCTGATTGCTAATAGTATATGGCTCTCGCTTTACCTAATAGGATATAAACAAGTTTTTGGAGTTAAGATTATGAGTATTTTAAAAAAATTATTTACAGCGGTACGTGGTGGCGCGCGTGAAGCGGGCGAAGCAATTGTTGATGCGAATGGTATTCGTATTTTTGAACAAGAAATTGCCGATGCACAAAATGCACTGAATCGTGCTAAAAAAAGCCTGACAGAAGTAATGGCTAAAGAGATGCAAACCAAACGTAAAATTAGCGCAGTAGATGCATCAATTGCTGAGCACGAAGCGTATGCAGGTCAAGCCCTTGAAAAAGGGAATGAAGCATTAGCATTAGAAATTGCAGAAAAAATTGGTGACTTTGAAGCTGAGAAAGCCGAACACGAGCAAGTATTAGCGGGCTTTACTAATCACATAGTGACCTTGAAGCAGCAAGTTAAAGATGCTGAAAAATCAATTAAAGAAAACCAGCGTCAGCTTACTATGGTTAAAACCACAGAAAGCGTTCAACAAGCGACAATGGCTGTAAATAGCACGCTTAATACTAATAATTCGTCAATGACGTCGGCGCGTCAATCGCTTGAGCGCATTAAGCAACGCCAACAAGACCGTACTGATCAATTAGGTGCTGCAAAGTCTCTAGAAGCAGATGTTAATGGCGATGATTTAAAAGCTAAAATGGCTGAAGCGGGTATTGGTGATACCAATCCAAAAAGTGCTGATATTTTAGCGCGCATTAAAGCGAAGCAAAATAGCTAACATTTAGAACCATATTAAAAAGGTAACCGAGTTTTGCTCCGTTACCTTTTTTGCTTACAGAGGCACCTTATATGTTTAATTTTTTCAAATCTAAAAAAAAGCCAGAACGTCAGCTTAATCACGCGAGTGACCTTAAAAAAGGTGACATGTTTACAGTGATTGACTCGTTTGCTTATCCTGCATGGCTCAAAGGCCAAACACTTCGCGTTATTGATGTGCAAACGTATCAGTACCAACATAGTAGTGATACTGAATTCGTACTTGAAACTAACACAGGCCAAGTGGTGTTTTTACAAATAGAACAAAACGATGGTGAGCAGTGGGCTAATTTCTCAATAAAGATTCAGCGTGATGATGTTGATGAAGTATTTGGTTTGGATGAGTTTTCACGTATTTTTGATGAAGAATCGTTAACGCATATTACAGTTAAAAATACGCCTGAGCGTTTTATGCAGTTTTTAGCTGGAAGTTATCAACAAAGCGAATCACCTTATGTATGTTATTTTCATAATAAAGATTTTCGTGGCCAAGCGCTACCTCGCTATGAGCAAGACGGTGGTGAACCCTGTGAAATGATTTGTTTAGCGTCACCCGATGAAGGGCATAGCGTTAATATCGAAATTTGGGAGGGAGGCGAAACAGAAGTATCACTGACGTTAACTCGCCCAATTAGCGATATCGTTGACTTGTTTCCTGGAGATGCCCAGTGAGTGATGCTAAAGACAAGTGGTTGCGCCAAGAGCAAGCTGTGCGCGCCACGCAAATGGCCTTTGATTTGAGTAGTGAGGTACAAAAGTCGATAAAAAAACAAGCTATCGACCAAGAACTTACTCCCTCAGATATGATCCGCAAAATTTTAGGCCTTGATGTAAAGTCTAAAAAAACACGGCAGCGTTTATCGTTTAATTTAAATGATGATGAAATAGCGCAATTGGCTAGTCGGTTTGAAGTTGCAGTAGATGATAAAAGAGCGGTAAAGCAACAGGTAGCAGATCTACTCATTGAGCATACAAAAAAGACTAAGTAACCCTTTTGCCTTCTTTATATAAAATACTTACACTGAGGTTATTATTTCTAAAGAAGTGCAGCTGTGAATATTATATTGATTGCCTACTTACTTATGTTTGCGTTATTTGGCACAGCGGCAAGCTACTTTGTGCGTTTTATATATGCTTATTGGGTACAAAAGAACATGCCTTTGGAATACATTTTTAAGGCTGGTGTATGTATTTTCATGGTAGTGGTTATTTCGGTGTTAATACCACTATTAAATTAACACCGAAACGAACTGCTACTGGTAATTAACGGTTTTACATTGGTTATCAATACATAAAGAGTGAACTTCTAGCACTGGTGAACAGTCATCGAACTCAAGCGCAGTGTTATTTTTTTGTTCTTGCTGAGTGATTTTTTGTGCTAATTGCTCGGCATGCTTTTGAGAATTATTTAATGTTGAATACACAACATACTTACTCGGCCCCCCACAGACACGCGAGCCAACACCTAACACCTTACATTGATAACTGGCTGTACAGCTTTTATTACTTGTAAGCTCATTAAGCTGAGTATTTAAAACAGATTCACTCGCGTTTTGAGCTGTGCTTGGTGTTAGTGCGCTACTGCAACCGCTAAGCAGCATAGTCATGACAACACTTGCAGCTGATAGTTTAATTACGGATGACAAACAACTCATAATCTAATCCTTAAAATACACTTACCGCAGAGCCTTCAAGTTTAACACATTTATTTTCAACGCACTGGGTACTAGGCGCAGTTAAATGTTGGCAAATACTCATCATGCCTTTTTGCGTATTATAAGTACTTTCCAATTGAGTAATTGTATCGCTTAGGGCTGAAACCTGTTTTTGGGGGGCGCTTTGTGTAGAGTACACAATATAATCGCTCGGTCCACCACAGGCACGGCTACCAACAGCATTCACTTTACACTGTGAACTCGTTGAACATTGCTTATCTGCTATGAGGCTGTTTAGCTTATCTTTTGCTGTTTTAATATCATCAAGCGACACTTCTTTTGCTGCATCAGCTGGTAATGGCTGTGCTATTTTATTTTGCTTATTCGCTTGTGGTAATTTTTGTTGCGGTATCGGCGTAGACGTGTTTTCTACCGCATTGGTTTTAGTTTGCTCAGTTTTATTTGAGGTTGTTTCTAAGCACGCCGTTAAGCAAAGCGGTAGCAGTAGAGCGAGTAATGGAGTACGCATAATCGTTCCTGATAGTGATGAATTATTCATCACTATCATACACTGTGCATTCATTACAGCAATAAAAACTCTACTATCAACATATTAAAGAGGTGATAAGGAGAGTTTTTAAGTTAACCCGCCTTGCGTTAATTTAGCTGGATTGAGTAATGCCTCTAATTCTGATCGAGATAGGTCGGTTTCTTGCTCAGCGATATCAATAATTGGCTGTGCTTGCTGATAAGCTTGCTTAGCAATTTTTGCTGCTTTTTCGTAGCCAATAACAGGGTTTAGCGCAGTCACTAAAATCGGGTTTTTAGTTAATGCTTTATCAATCTGAGTTTGATTAACTTTAAAGCTAGCAATGGCTTTATCTGCCAACGCTTGCGCGCTATTAGCGAGTATCTCGGTACTTTGCAAAATATTGTAAGCGATTACCGGCAGCATTACGTTAAGCTCAAAGTTGCCAGCTTGGCCTGCAACCGTAATAGTTGCGTCGTTACCAATGACTTGGGCGCTAACCATTGCAGCGGCTTCTGGGATCACCGGATTCACTTTACCAGGCATAATTGATGAGCCAGGCTGTAATGCTTCAAGTTCAATTTCTGAAAGTCCCGCAAGTGGGCCTGAGTTCATCCAACGTAAATCGTTGGCTATTTTCATTTGTGCAACTGCATAGACTTTTAGCTGTCCTGATAAAGCGACAATCGCATCTTGCGATCCAATATTATAAAAAAAGTTATCGCTAGGGGTAAATTGAATCCCTACCTTTTCAGTTAGCTGTGTGGCAAATAGAGCGGCAAATTGTGGGTCGGCATTAATACCTGTACCCACTGCTGTGCCACCTTGCGCTAGCTCACAGACACGTATTAGTGCATGCTCAATACTGCTGGCTGCATGCTTTACCTGCGATTGCCATGCGCTGAGTGTTTGCTCAAAAGTTATTGGCATTGCATCCATTAAATGAGTGCGCCCAGTTTTAACTATGTGACCGATGTCTGCTTTTTTTTGCTCTAAGGCGTCTGCTAAATTTGCTAGTGCTGGCAGTAATTTTTTATCAACGCTGATCGCACTACTCAAAGCAATCGCAGTGGGAATAACGTCATTAGAGCTTTGCCCCATATTCACATCGTCATTTGGGTGAAGATCTTGGTTAGCATGTTTTGAGGCTAAGCTCGCAATGACCTCATTAGCATTCATATTTGAGCTAGTACCTGAGCCAGTTTGAAAAATATCAACGGGGAAATGCTCATAATGCTTACCATCAATAATTTCTTGGCAGGCATGGTCGATTGCATTTGCTTTCGTTTTATCTAAATGACCTAGTTTGAAATTGGCTATTGCAGCGGCTTGTTTGATATACGCTAAGGCAATAATAAATTGCTGCGGCATTGTGAGGCTGCTGATCGTAAAGTTATTAATGGCGCGTTGGGTCTGTGCTTTATAAAGTGCGTCAGCGGGCACGTTGAGTGTGCCCATGCTATCTGATTCTGTTCTAAAGTTACTCATTAGTACTCCTATAAAAGAGAATATATGACATTTAACTACGCTATATAAAAAGATATGGTGCTGTTATTACTATTTACAACGGTATAGCTAAAAAGTAGAGGGCGTCAAGGTAAGCTAATGATGGAACAAAATAAAAAGTCGACTTAAACTGATTTTAAGTCGACTTAAATAATGTATTTATATAAACAGCCGGTTACAAGGCTAAACAGAATTTTAATTGTAGCCAAGAATAAATATTTGGTCTGTTTCATGTTTGTTTTGTGCCTTTTGAGTATTTTTTACATGAGAAAGTAAGTCGATAATCGTTGCTCTACAATCTGTTTCATAACTCGTTTTATCTAGGCTTTTGTCTGTAACTGCCATTGCAGCATCTACTGCGGTATAAGGTGAAATATACATAATGTTATCCTTTTGTAGTTTAGTACTCATTAAGTGAGTAATTTAATAAAAGCATATAGCGTACCAGCTCGGTAAAGATAATTTAACGTATTGAAATTGATGTTATTTTATTATTTTGGTCAATTTACTCACGACAGAATAGCTGAAATTTGTTTTACTATTGTGCATTCATTTGCAATTTAGGTGCATCAGTATGACCAAACCGTTTTCACAAGCCTGCGAAAATAATAAAAATCATATACTTAAGGCTTTGCAGCCTGCATTGCAAAATGCAGCATCAGTACTTGAGATAGGCTCGGGGACGGGTCAGCATAGTGTTTTCTTTGCCAAAAAATTGCCACATTTACAATGGTATACCAGTGATCGAGAGGTTAATCATCAAGGAATAAAGTTATGGCATGATGAGGTGCAACTGGCAAACTTGCATCCGCCTTTATTACTTGATCTAAACTATTCTTGGCCAGTAAATAAAGTGGATGCTGTATATACTGCTAATACTTTTCACATAGTGAGCTGGGAGTTAATTACGCGTTTTTTTGCTGGAGTAAATCAGCACTTAAACCAGCAAGGGGTGGTGTGTGTATATGGCCCTTTCAAATATAAAGGGGAGTTTACCAGCCCCAGTAATGATGAATTTAATAGTTTATTGCAAAGTCGCGATCCACTTAGTGGTATTCGTGATTTCGAAGCGATTGAGCAGCTTGCAGTGCAATATGGGCTTAAGTTACTCAGCGATACTGCGATGCCTGCAAATAATCAGTTACTCATTTTTAAACGGCAATAAAGTGCTACATTGTTGTTTGTAAATTTCGATATGTTGGCATTCGCGTTCTAAGTAATCTGCAATGGCATTATTAAAATCGGGGTGAACAATGTGATGGGCAGAGTAAGTGATTATCGGTTGAAAACCACGAGCGATTTTATGCTCTCCTTGTGCCCCAGCATTAAAGCATTGAATGTTATGCTTAATAGCATAATCAATCCCTTGGTAATAACACAGCTCAAAGTGAAGCGAATCTATCTCTTCACTAGCACCCCAATAGCGGCCGTAAAGGGTATTATCATCAATTAAGCTTAAGGTGGCGGCAATTACTTGCTGGTCTCTTTTGGCTAGCATAATGAGTAACTTGTCAGCCATTAAAGCGTGTAACAAGCTAAAAAAATCACTGTTTAAGTAGCCTAAATGACCCGATCGTTTTAAATAAGTGCGTTGATAAAACTCACAAAAAAGCTGCATTGTAGCGGTAGTGATTTTCTCGCCTTTGAGCCATTCAATACTGATATTTTGCTCTGTGATTTTAGCGCGCTCTTTTTTAACGGCTTTACGCTTTCGGGCATTAAAGGTTTTTAAAAAATCGTCAAAATCTTTAAAGTTATTATTAAACCATTGAAACTGCACGCCGATTCTTCGCATAGCACCGGTATCATAAAGATGGGTGGCTTGTGCTTTGTCGCAAAAGTTTACATGCCAGCCTGACCATGCCTGTTCTACGCAGTGGCTATTAAGTTGCTCTGTTATGTACTTATACACTAGCTTTGGATTGCTATGCATAATACGTATTCTTTGACCCTCAATCGGGCTAAAGGGAATACCACATAGCCATTTAGGGTAATAATCTAAGCCATTTTTTTCATAAGCTTCAGCCCATGCCCAGTCAAATACATATTCACCGTAGGAGTGTGCTTTTAAGTAGCCAGGGGCAAGCGCAATGAGTTTATCGCCTTCATAAACGGCTAAGTGATGAGGCTGCCAACCTGTTTTAGCACTTACACATTGGCTTTGCTCAAGTGCGTATAAAAAAGCATGTTGGGTGAATGGGTCATTACCAAAAAATTGATGCCACTGTGTAGCATCAATTTGATTAATACTATTAAACCAACTGTGAGAAAAGTGGCTCATAATGCTTTGCCTACTACTGTTGTCTGTGTGTTACTTGTTAATTTTGATAATAATTCGACAGCCATATTCGGTTTTCTATTTTGGATAAAACCTTATGGTTCATCCTGCTCGATATATTGAGATAAGCATTGTGTGAGCTTATCGAGTTCGAGAGGTTTTGCAAGATGTTCGTTAAAACCAATTGCGAAGGCATTGGCTTTATCTTCTGGCATTACATCAGCGGTTAAGGCGATCACTGGTAATTGTTCAGTACTTTTAGTTTTCCGTATCAATGCTGTGGCCTGATAACCATCCATAACTGGCATTTGGCAATCCATTAACACTAAATCGAAGTCATGTATTTTAACTTGTTCTACTGCCAACTCTCCATTTTCAACCAATGTTGGGGTGATCCCCAAAGAGCTAAGCATTGCTTTTATCACTAATTGATTGACGCTGTTATCTTCTGCAACCAGTATTTTTAGTTTACTTAAATCAACATGCTGCTGCGTGTGTTTCGTCGTTACTTGTTGCGCATCACAGGTATTTAACTCTACAGACAGGGTAAAGGTTGAGCCCTTACCTGACTCACTTTGTACGCTGATATCTCCAGACATTAATAAGCTAAGTTCTTTTGCGATTGCTAAGCCAAGCCCTGTACCACCAAATTTACGCGATGTTGAGCTATCAGCTTGGGTGAATGCATCAAATAATGTACTTTGCTCTGAGGCGGAAATACCGATACCCGAGTCCTTAATAGCAAGGATGACTTGTCTACGTTTATCGCTAATCTCTTTGCTGTATGCGCTAATACTTACTTCACCTTCGTAGGTAAACTTTATGGCGTTGCTACACAGATTTAATAAAATTTGCTCAATTCGCATAACATCACCTTCAAACCAAAGATAGGTTGGTAATTGGTTATCAACTTTCCAGCTAATACCTTTTTGTTCAGCGCTTTGTTCGAACATGCTACTGATCCGAGCAAGAAGAGCATTCAAATCAAAAGGAGCAACTTCTAAGGTTAGCTTTTGTGATTCAATTTTAGAAATATCGAGTACATCATTAATTAAACTTAACAATGATTTAGACGCTAAATTAATTTTATTTAAATAACCAGTGAGGGTTTCAGGACTATCTTCACTCTTAGCTAAGGTTGAAAAGCCGATCACGGCATTAAGCGGAGTGCGAATTTCATGGCTCATATTTGCTAAAAATCGGCTTTTAGCTTGATTTGCTAAATCAGATTGTTTTTTAGCCTTAACCAGCGAGCGTGTGCGCTCTGCTACCAAGCGTGAAAGTGCGAGGTGTTGGTTATTAAACAGCATTAATATCAGTAAAATGAGTGAGCTGACAATGACCTGTAAAATAAGCAAAAAGAGTGTCATGTTATTAGTTTGATGCGGTAGAAATTCATCTTTAATGGTTAAATCAACGAACCATGTTTGCCCTGCAAAATCAATTTTGATAGTTGTAAGCTTATTGCTTTTGGTTGGAACATTTTCGGTATTTGAATAAAACGGGCTGGTAGCATTAGCTTCATAAATAGCGATATTAAACATTTTATTTTGTGCTTGGGTAAGCGATTGAGCAAGTATGTTTTTCACTAAAAATACACCTGTTGCGTAACCTTTAATTGATGCAATCTCATTATTTTGTTGATACACAGGAGCAAATAATAAATACGCGGGTTCAGGTTGCTGTGTTTGAACTAATTGAATTATTTTAGTCCCTATAGGGCGAATTTTGATACGTGGGTCGAGCAAGGTTTCACGGCGATCTTTTCGAGAATTGAGATTAAAACCTATCGCTGATTGGTTTTCTGTAAAAGGGGCAATATAGGTAATAACCACCAATGGGTCATTGTTTGATAATGGTGCCCCTTTAATGCTTGGATCAAAGCTGTATGCGTTATAAATTTCATCAAGCTGTTTGTTAAAGACACTGACCTGAGCAGGGTCAATTTTACGGTTCCATGAAAATGCTTTAATAAATGAATACTCAGCCAATAGTTGGGCACTGTAGCTATTAAACTCTTGCTTGCTTAAAGTTGGCGTTGATTGTATTTGGCTTGCAAGGCTTTGTACGGTTATTTGACTGAGGTTTAAATTGCTCAGTAAACTGTTTTCAATGATAGATGTTTCGCGCTTGGCAATTTGTATTGAATTTGAATAAGTCTCTTGATTATATAGCTTAGTGGTTAAGGCTACAGAGATGAATAACACCGAGCATACTGCGATAGTAGGTAATGGGGTGACATATTGTCGTTTAAATTTAGGTTGTAATAACGCCAATAAAAAGGGGGTTGCGATCAGCACACCAAGAGAATCACCAAGCCACCAAAAAATAACATTTTCCCAATGGTTTTCAATGCTGTAAGCGGGGTTGAATTGGCTCAAAGCATAGACGCCAATATTGGCCGATATGAGGCTAACAACAATACCGACGACAAAAATAAAATAAATTATTGATTGGCGCTTCTTTAAGTACAGTGGATGGCCTAGCCAGTACTTTAAAAGAGCAGCGCCAATCATCCCTTGCAGCACAGCGCCAAAGCCGATTAGTAACACCTGCTCTAATGTATTGCCAATTAAAACTTGATCAGTGATAACGTTATCACCGGTACTTAAATTAAAGGCGACAGAGGCAATAAATAATGCTGGGATAAAGCGCCACCACCAGATGAAACAGCCCACTAGGGCAATACCTGCAGGGAGCCATATAGGAATGACTTGTGATTGAAAGGCAAAATTAGTTAATAACTTACCAGTTATAAAGTAAGCAACCGCAAACGATATGTAAAAAACAAAAGAACTGGATGTTGAACCAAAAATCTTCACATGCATCCTTGTTAAATATTATTTTTATAGTGAAATCTCAGTATAGCGAATCGGCGGTAAATAGTATTATTTTTTAAAGTGGTAGCTGTTTTTTACTGAATGATTGCTTTAATACTACGGTTGATTCTATGTTGGCGATACAGCTTAAGCTTCCCAGTTGGTGCTTTACAAACTGCTCATAACTTTCTAAATCCTGAGAGATAATTTTTAATAAATAGTCGTGGCTGCCTGAGATCACTGAGCACTCAAGTACATGCGGTAGCTTTTCTACATGTTGTTCAAACTGTTGTGCAGCACTCACTGAGTTTTGACACAGTCGCACGAAAGCATAAACCAGTACATTAAGATTGAGTGACTTAGGGTTAATAGCTGCGTGATAACCAATAATAACCTGTTCTTGCTCAAGTTTTTTAATGCGCCTTAGAGTAGGAGTATCCGAGAGATTAATGGTATTGGCTAATTCTGATACCGACATTCGGGCTTGCGACTGCAAGGCAACGAGTAGCTGCTGATCTTTATTATCTAACATAGTTGTAGAATCTTATTATTTATCTATCTAATAATAGTGATTATTGCTAACAATGACTGTTTTTACTATTTTTTTTAGCGCTTTAACCTCTGGGATCTTTGTTAGCATTAAAAAATAATAATAACAGGATAAAGTTATGAGTTCTTACACCGCTAAATTTGATAATTGGATTAGGTCTGAGTTTGTTGCTCTAAACTCTCAGTTAGAAGAGTTGTATTGGCAACAAGATGATAAAGCAAATGTTGAAGGGGTTGGGGATAACTTAAAGCAGACTTTGAAAGAGCAAGGTAATGCGTTGATCAGAGATTTATTAGCCGAAGGTAATACCGACGAAGGGTTTGATAGCGCATTTGATTTACTTGGTAATGTAGGCTTGTTTATGGCGGCTTGTCGTAGACATGAAATTACAGAGCCAAGCAGAGAGAGTAGTTCACCGCTGATAGAAGCATCGGCGCTTGCCATGCATATTGGTGCTTCAATTGGAGTAACCCCTCGTTTTGCCACCGCACATTTAACCACTCATAATAAAGCCATTAATGGCACCTATAAACGGTTTACAAATCTTGATGATGAAGCCCTGTTTTTAGATTACAACACCCAAGGTATTTTAGCGTATAAACGTGCGAGTGATGCTTTACTAAAAATATTGCCATTAGGTATTTCACATCCTGTCACGGCTGAACTACTTGAGGTGGTTAAAACGGCACTTATTGATGTAATAGCATCGAATAATGCCTTGTATACTCAACTTGATACCGAGCGTTTTTTTAATTGTGTACGCCCATATTACAAGCCTTACAGAGTAGGGAAAGAAGTTTACCGTGGTGCAAATGCGGGAGATTTTGCCGGCATTAATGTTATTGATATGCTGTTAGGACTTTGCAGTGCCAATGAGTCGAGTTACTCGCAAATGCTGGTGGATAAGTTTTTATATATGATGCCAGAAGATCAACAAATATTGCGAGAAGCCATGCGCATGCAAAGCTTTATGGATGACTTCCTAAAAGCCGAACAATATAAACACACAGAATGGTTTCAAAAGCACGGCAAACTATTTATACAAGTGTGTAAATTACATGGTGACACCGCTATCGGTCATCATAACCAGTTGGTCGAAAAGTTTATTGCCCAACCGTCACAGCAAATGCAACAACAGCATATTGATAAAGTCACTGCCAGTGGACCGCCTTTGCCAGTATTACTCGATTCCTTAGCTAAATTAAGAGATAGACGTGCTGCGGCTAAGCGAGACGATATTAATACGCGCTTTGATGACTTAAATACGCTAAAGCAATGGGTAAATTAATATGGCTAAAAATGACTTTTGTATGCCACAGGGCTGCTATTTATTAAGCCACTCTGTTGGTCGTCCTCTAAAAAGTACTTTAGAAAATGCTACCGAGCATTTTTTTACTCCTTGGCAGGAAAGTGCCAAAGAGCCATGGCAGCAATGGCTACCGGCAATAGAAAAGTTTACGGGTGCTTTAGGGCGGCTATTCAATGCGCCTAGTGAGCAATTTTGTCCTCAGGTTAACTTATCTAGCGGTTTAACTAAATTGCTTATGTCGCACCCCGTATTTAATAAACCACAGTGCACGGTATTAATGGCGCAGGCCGACTTTCCAAGTATGGGGTTTGTAATGCAAAAAGCACTCCCTGCATGTGCAACAATACGTTACATCCCCGAGCATGAAGATTTAAGTGACAGACAGGTATGGCGGCGATATTTAACCTCAGAGATTGATGGAGTTTTTGTCAGCCATGTTTATTCTAATACGGGTGTACAAGCTCCTTTAAACGATATTGTGGCGCTTAGTAAAGTCACGAATACACTCTCAATAATTGATGTGGCGCAATCGGCAGGGGTTATCCCTGTCGATCTAACGGCGCTAAATGCCGATTTTATGATTGGCTCAAGTGTGAAGTGGTTATGCGGGGGCCCAGGGGCGGCCTATTTATGGGTAAATCCACAGCAAATAACGCAATGTGAACCAAAGGATGTTGGTTGGTTTTCACATCAAAATCCATTCGAGTTTGATATTACGCATTTTCAATATAACGCTCAAACACTTAGGTTTTGGGGCGGTACGCCTTCTATACTCCCTTATGTTATTGCTGCTAATAGCATTGAATATATTGCCCAGTTTGGTGTGGATAAAGTGAGAGCGCATAACTTAGCGTTGTTAACGTTACTTCAGCAGCAGCTGACTGCTTTTTTAGTATCGCCAAACGATAAAGATCAGTGCAGTGGTACCGCTATTCTAGATTTTGCAGAGCATCAACAAACCGTATTAGCGGCATTGGAGACAGCAAACATAAGTGTGGATGTGCGCAAACTCGGTATTCGTATTTCACCGCACATATACAATACCGCGTCAGAGATACAAGCGTTTATTGCTACGGTGAAAAAGGTAATTAAGGCTGCTGATTAAGCTGTTGCTTTTTTTGAGTGAGTGCCGCTATTTGTTGTTGTGCTTGTTTTATTTGCGGCTCAAACCTTTGTTTAAGTACCGCAGTTTCTGTTGCAATTGCATCTGCAATCGAATTAGCGCCTAAACGATTTGCTTTATCTTGGGTCATGTAGCCGACTTGTTGTTTTTTTTGTGCGTATTCTTGTTGGTATTGCTTTATTTTAAGCTCAAGCTGCACAATATCGCGCTCTATTTGTTGCACCTCAAGGTAGTCATCAACTGAGGTATCGATAACTAGGGCGTTTTCAGATTGCAATGCATTGGTTTGCATAATGTTGACGTTTTTAAGCGTGATCACTTTAGCGTCTTTAGCGCATGGAGTTTGACTGAAAGTCGGCACCCCTTTAATGGTGCATTTAAAAACCGTCACTTCATTTGCCATGCTGACAGTGCAGACACCTAAAAAACACAGTAGTAATATTAGCTTTGCCATGGTTAAACCTAAGCTGGTTTAAAGTACCATTTATAATGCACTAAGTTGTAACACCATACAATTTGTTTAATTTAATAGCCTAAGTCAAGTATGCCTTTCAAAACGAACAATTCCATAGGTTGTTAAAATTTAGGCACAAAAAAACCACAATTAAGTGGTTTATATTCAGTAATGGTGGAGAGGGAGGGATAGACTTGCTTACATCCATGTAATCAATCGCTACGCGACGCTTGCAGCGGCCTAAACTGTTCCAGACATTCTATCGAACCCAGTCGAGGGCTCTCACCCTCCCAATTAGCAGCAAAGCTTATTTTTGGGCACAAAAAAACCACAATTAAGTGGCTTATATTCAGTAATGGTGGAGAGGGAGGGATTCGAACCCTCGATAGAGCTACAAACTCTATACTCCCTTAGCAGGGGAGCTCCTTCGGCCACTCGGACACCTCTCCGACGCATTATTCTGCGTGTTATTAATCGGAATAAAACCAATTAATACAAATAAGTGGTGGAGAGATAGGGATTTGAACCCTAGAGGGGCTATAAACCCCTGCCGGTTTTCAAGACCGGTGCATTCGACCACTCTGCCATCTCTCCACGTCGTGATGCAGGATAATACTTAGGTGAGTAGTCTGTGTAAATAGCAAAAAGATCGTTTGCTTAAAAAGTGAGCGTAAATGCGGTTTTTTTTATAAATAATGAAGATTTAAGGTGATTTTTAGCTATGAGGTGGCTGGCAGCAAACAGGGGGAGCTAAAGAAGAGTCTTCATTTAGAGGTTGGGTGTTTGCTGCAACAATACAAAATCATGGTTGGGTGATTATTTGTATTGAATTGCACCGCCAAGTGCTAATTTTTTTCCGTAACGGTTAAGTTTAGCAAGCATTCTTGCTTTGCGATTAGTTGGCTTAACGGCAACGTGAGTTGTGGCTGTTTGGTTAAGTGTATTAATTGGGTTCATGTTATTCGCTCCGAGGTTGTGTCTGTTGAAAACATGCGCATATTGCCCGCGATATGGTTAAAAATAAAGCGATAAAAATTGCTGATGAGCTATTAGTTTTTTTAATCTGAAGTGGGTTTGTTAGCTTAGTAGTTAATCGGTTTTTTATTTTAAATTGTATAATTATTCATTTTAAATTTCCTTTATCTTGCTTTTATATAGGGATTTTTTGATTTTATTAATTATTTAACTGCATTATAAAGATTTTTTGTGAATAGTTATTCAGATTAAAATATCTTTAATTTAGGTGGCAGGATCGACTCTGCTATAAGATTTAACATGTTATTTATAGTTGGTTAATTATTTATCGTAAAAGAGGCGCTAAATAAACTTACAAAAAGAGCATTTTATAGTTTGTAAGCATAAAAAAAGTGCCTAGGTTACTAGGCACTTTGGAGTTAGTTGCGTTTTAAAACGCTTCTAACTGGGGATCGCACCATCTCATGAGTATAAATCTAAGAGGATGGGTTTAAATATGTTTGCAATTTGGGCTTACAATCATCGGCTTGGGCGTTATGTTAAGTGATCCAGAGCGAAGCGAAGATTATACTTTGACTTGTATTTTACTATGAAGCCACAAAACAACGCTGCACAGCAAGGGTAGATCCGCTCAATAGTCTATTATTTGAGTTAAATGGTTTTAAAGAGGGTATAAAACGCAAAATGCGGCATAACTTAAAAGTAAATGCCGCACAGGGAGATTAATGTCAATTTAGGGTTTAGTGCTGTTTAATAGTAAATAACTCATAACCCTTAAGTGCAGGAACTTGAGCGGTTAGTTGCGTTTCTTGTTGTGCTATTGCAACAAAATCACCACATAATGAATTTGCACGCTTTTCAAGTGTTTTGGCATGCAGCTCCACTTTTTCTTCTATTTGTGCGCCCATATTTTCCATGCGCTCTTCAAATGCTTGCATGTCACCGCCTGAACTCATTAACTCAGAACCCAATGCCACTAAAATGCTGCCCATTGATTCCATTACTGCTGATTCAACAGCTGTTTCTATTTGTTGTTCAAACTGCTGTTCAAAATTTTCACCAAATTGAGTAAAGCTTTGTTGACCCATCACAAAAGTACCTTGTTGATAAAAAGTGCCTTCAACTTCTTGATGAATATCCTCCATCAGGGTTGAAATATTATCGAGGCCGTCAATATTAAACGCATTGGCAACTTCTTCTAATGCCACACCTGCAATTTTAACCCCTTCAAGGGCAATATTAGCTACTTCAGGTAATTGCACGCGTAAATTGTCAGTGTAGTCGGTCAATGCTTGGCGCTGTGTACTATTTAATGCTACTTGCTCGCCATTGATAGACAGCTCACCTTCAGCGGTAAATAACATGCGCTGGTTATCGGCTTTAAAAATTTCTAACTCATTGGGTTTGATGCGTACATCGTTTTTAAATTCAACGTTACATTCATCGTTACTAAATGAAATTGAAGAGTCGCTATTGTTATGGGCCATTGCTACTGGGGTACACAGTATTGCGCTAACTAATAATAATTTTTTCATGTTTATTCTCTGTTTTTTTGCTGATGATAATTAACTCATAACAAGTTTGATGCCAATAGTTTTTAGTGTTTAAAAACAGTTGGTTGAGTGTTTTTGGCTGAGGTGTAGTTAAAAGCAAACTTAAAGGAAAGGCTAAGTTTTGGTCAAAATAACCAATAATTAAATGCTAATAAATAAAATTTATCGATACGATAAAAAACTCTCACTTTCCACAATTGAAATTTAGCGCTATTTATTCACAATACTGACACAGAGACTATTTAGGATAGCGATGTGGCTTTATTTTGACGTAAATTTGTACAGTGAATTTATGTTGAACATTTTAATTTCACCAATTATCGCGATATAAAAATCCGAGGTTGGTCTCAAACACTTTATGGAGTGGGTTGTGGGTAAGACATTTAGTTACGATGCGCTAGATGATGATTTTGTTGAAGACGAATACGAAATGGTCGGGCGTAATCAACACGACAAGAAAAAGCAAAAGGTAAAAAGAAAGTTAGAGGATTACCTTGAGCAAAAACGCTTGCGCAAAAACCTAGGTGAAGATGACTTAAACGATTATATTGATTAGGCTGTCGCTAGTACAAATAAGCGCCAACATATTAGCATTTAATCATTACTTAGGTGGTTGTTTAAAAGCGTTGTAGGTTGGCAATAAAGAGGCTTTGAGCCTCTTTATACTTTTTAAGGATTAAGCTTTAGCTTTGAGCAATGCTTTTTTAATTACTTTTTCTAGTTTTTCAGGTTTGGTAATAGGCGCAAAGCGCTTAATGGGTGTGCCATCAGCTGCTATTAAAAACTTTGTGAAGTTCCACTTAATTTTTCGTGTTAAAAATCCAGGCAGTACAGATTTTAAATAGCGGAAAACTGAATCTGTGTGCTGGCCATTTACATTTACTTTTTCTGCGATTAAAAAACTAACCCCATAATTTATTAAACAACCTTGCGCTATTTGCTCCGCGTCTCCGGGCTCTTGCTGACCAAATTGGTTACAAGGAAAACCTATAATGACTAAGCCTTGGCTTGCATACTTTTCATGTAATGCTTGCAACGACTTATATTGATAAGTGAATCCACACTCACTCGCGGTATTTACTATTAGTACAACTTTACCTTCAAACTCTTTAAAGTCGATTGGCTGGCCTTGCAGGCTGGTAGTCTTTAGCTGATGGAATGGGTGCATATAAATACGCTTATTATTGGTTTATTTTGCATAGTTTAACCTTTGCGTGATGATCTACAAAGTCTAAGTCACTTCTACAGCGCTTGCTGCTAATTTAAAATTAGAAATAGCCCCATACCGGCCAAGGTAGTTAAGTAAATATTATGAGTTTTGTAAGCAACAACAATAGCGACTATAGCTGCACTGAGATAAGGGTTTTGCCAGTTTAGGTTTATAACTTCGTCATTTATAAATACAATAGGCACCCAAATCGCCGTTAAAACCGCAGGTGCACTAAAGCTTAAAAATTGCTGCATTTTAGGCCCTACTTTAAATGGTAATGCGCGGTGTAAGAATAAATAACGAGTAAAAAAGGTAATACATGCCATTAGCAAAATAGTGGTCATCATTATTTGGCATCCTTATTTTGCACTAATCTGGTAACAGCGTAACCTGCGCTCATCGCGAGTAGTGCAGAGCATACTAACCACAATTCAAAGCCTGTACTTTTTAATAAAGTGGCACTGATCCCTGCAACAATGACGGTGACTAAAGTGGCTAAGTTTTTAATCCCTGGAATTACTAAGGCAATAAAAGTTGCTGCAATTGCAAAATCGAGTCCTAAATTAGTGAGATCCGGAAGCATAGTACCGGCTACAATGCCAATTAGAGTCCAAATATTCCACGCAATGTAAAAGCTAAAACCTGCGCTCAATGCATAAATTAAACGGGTTTTAGTACGATAGGCGCGAGGGTGGTGCGAGAAGGCAAACAGTTCATCAGTTAACACAAAGCTGACAGGAAGACGCCATCGCATGGGTTGCTCAATCACTTTGTGACGAACCGCCAAGCCATATAAAAAATGGCGAGAGCTAATAATAAACGTGGTAAAAAGAATGGTCAGTAGAGGGGTATTACCAGCAATGAGCTCAATTGCAACCAGCTGCGCTGAGCCTGCAAATACCAGTAGCGACATGGCTTGAGTTTCAAAAGGGGTAAAGCCATTTTGTATTGCTAACGAGCCACATAAAATGCCCCAAGGAATAACTGCTAAACACAGTGGCAGCATATCTAAAAAGCCTTTTAATACTGGTTTTTTAATTGATTGCATGTGTTTTACTCTGCGCACTGGTAGAAAGACTCATTAGGATACCTTAATATTAAGATGCTAAAATAGTTAGCGTTTTAGATGATACTGTTTTTTAGGGAAGGTGCAATGTTCAAGGTAAAAGTGTGGGATGGTTTTTTAAGAAGCTTTCATTGGTTATTAGTATTGAGTATTGCTGCGCTTTATTTTAGTGCTGAAGAGGCCATGATAGAGCTACATTTTGTGGTTGGCTTTTTTACCTTAGCGCTTATCTCAACACGGATTATATGGGGCCTCTTTGGCAGTAAAACGGCAAGAATATCCGCATTACTGCATTCTCCTAAGTCGGTGCTTGCTTCTTTTAGTGGCAAAAAAACAAATGAGGTGGGCCACTCTGAACCAGGTAGTTATATGGTGTTATTATTTTTTATCCTGATTATTACGCAACTGGTTAGTGGTTTAATGAGCAGTGATGGCATTTTAACTGATGGCCCGTTAGCGCAGTATGTATCAAGTGATACCATTGATTTTGCCAATTGGTTGCACCATATCAATTTTGATATTTTATTTTATGCGATTATTTTGCATGTTGTGGCTATTATTGCTTACAAAATTAAAGGCAAACCATTAGTCAAAGCAATGATCACCGGTAATAAAGCACTAGCAACACAAAGGTCAGAGCCAGAGACAAAGTCACCATGGGTTGCATGGGTTATATTTTTGCTATTACTAGTTTTATTAATGAGTACTTGGGGAAGTGAACCTTTAAGTTATCTGCTTAGTTAAAAAAAGTGGCGCTAATACAGCGCCATTTTTATTGTTAAATACACCGTATATATTAGTCTTTGAATTGCTTATGGCAATCTTTACAGCCTTTAGCCCATGCACCAAACGCTTTACCAATGACCGCTTTGTCACCTGTTTGAGCTGCTACAGCAAGTTCATCAGCATATTGTTGAAATGCTGTCGCTTTTTTCATAAATGTATCGTTTTCAGACCATACCGCAGGAAGTGCTGATGTATCACCCTTATCAGTGCCTGCATAAAAAGCTTCCCAAGGCATTTTAGACAATGCCGCTGCGTTATTTGCACGCTGCTTAAATTGCTCTGCATCAAAAGGAATTTTACCCTTTAGCATGGCACCCATGTCGCCTATTTGAACTGAAATCATAGAAAATGCAGCTTGGCGATACTCAATCGCATCACTTGGCTCTTTAAATGCAGAATTTGCAGATACGCTAAGTGCGCATGTAGATAGTAATGCCCCGATAAATACTTGCTTCAATTTCACTTTACTCTACTCCTTTAAGGGTTCTTTAATTATCTTTGTATCTTAGCTCAGGCTTTAGTTCAAGTTAAAGAGCGGTTTTAATCATTTATATCAATATCAGCAAATATCATTCCTCGACGCATGCTACGTGTCGCCAAGAATACCTCGCCAAGCAATGACATAAATGCACATATTAGTAATGCCATGGCACCAACAAAACAACTACCGATAGTGACACCTAAATTAACCGATTGTATGTGCGATAAAAATAACAACATAACTACGGCACATACTAATAATGCACTTAAGACACTTAAACTAAATGCAATATGGATACACCGTGAACGCTTTAGGAGTGCTCTCAGCTCAGTAGTTAAAGACAGGTTAAATACTTCATCAACACTGACCTTTAACTTTCGCTCTAACTGCCTTGCTCTGTCTGTAATACGTGCTAAGCGATTTGATAATACCCCGAGTGTTGCCGCAATACCGGTAATTAAAAAAACGGGTGCAACGGCTGTTTGAATGACCTTAGCCATAGTTAAAATATTAATTACATCGTTGTTCATTTTACTCTCAATTAAAACTGTATCATTTACAATCATTCACAATTAGTTTTTGTTTTTTATTACATTAAAATCAATGTTTTATGTTGTTATTTTTGTTGGTGTGTGCTTTTTTGTAACTTAAATGTAGCAATGCTGTTGCTCCTGCGAAGGTTAACGTTTTATATTCGTAGTTATCAATCAATGGAATTGAAACTAGTAAATACAATAATACATAACCTATCCTAGGGGAAACGATGTCTAATAATATAATTAAAAGAACAGCAATCGCGACTGCTGTATCAAGTGCATTTGTGGCAACACTTGCCAGTGCTGCGACTTTGCCAAATGCTACAATGACTAACAAGCAAGTAGAGCAAGTAAAAGAAATAGCTGCTGATAAAAAAGCGCCTTCAGCTCATATGATTGTTTTAAAAGCAAAAACTTCAGTTGATGCAGTGGCAGATGGGACTTACCAAGTATCATCTAACCGTGAAGTAACCGCTCAGGTTGAGCAGCTTCAGGACATAATGGCGGTTGAGCTTAGCAGCCTAGATTTTAATGCTAAGGTAATTGGCAAAACTAAAATTTTAGCGCCAACGTTAATAGTTCAAGCAACGCCTGAAGCGTTAGCAAAAATTGCAAAAGATGATCGTGTTGCTAAAGTTTTACCAATGTTCGATCGCGAGCTACATGTTGCAGCAAGCTCAGAATATATCAATGCAAAACCACTTATAACTGATGGAATTGCAAGTGGTAAAGGTCAACGTGTTGCAGTACTTGATACAGGTATTGACTACACGCACGCAGCGTTTGGTGGTGCTGGCACAGTTGAAGCTTATTTAGCAGCTCAAGCTGATCCAACATCAGTTGCATGGCCACAAGGCATTGTACAAGGTGGTTACGACTTTATACGTGATGATGCTGATCCAATTGAAAATGATGCCGCTAATTCACCTTCTACAGGTGCTCCAACAAACCACGGTACATCATCTGCAAACTCTGTAAATGGTATTGCTCCTGACGTTGAACTGTACGCTTACTCAGTGTGTGGCGGCGGTTGTCCGGGTGCTGCACAAGCAGCCGCTTTAGAAGCCGCAATGGATCCAAATGGCGATGGTGACATTTCAGACCGTGTTGATGTAATGAATATGTCATTAGGTGGTGAGTTTGGTGATACTTACACGGGTGGCGGTACGCAATTCCTAATTCAACGAGCCGTTGATTTAGGTGTAAACATGGTTATTTCTGCCGGCAATGACGGTGACAATCCATTCCGTGTAGGTGGTCCAAGTACAACACCTAATGCACTATCTGTAGGTGCAATGACTCACCCAACAACTGAAATCGGTGTTGCAACAGGTACTGTTGCTGGCGTTGAAGGTAATATTCAGCCATCAAGTTTTGGCCCACAAGAAGCATATACAATTTCAGGTGCAGATATTGATTTGGTTTACCCTGATGCGAATCAGAATGGTTGTGATGCGTTCGCTGCGGACGTAGATTTTACTGGTAAAGCAGTATTAATCGACCGTGGTACGTGTGCATTTACACAAAAAGTATTGAATGCACAAACAAACGGTGCTGAGTTTGTAATGATTGCAAACAACACCGACGATGGTACCCCAGCACCTATGGGTGGTTTTGATGCGGACGTAACTATTAAAAACGTAGGCATTAACTTTGCTGCAGGTGCAGCTTTAAAAGCTCAATTAGCTGCTGGCGGCCCTGCAACATTTGATATTAGCGTTGAAATTAAAACAACGGCAGGTGCGGTTGCAACATTCTCATCTCGTGGTCCTTCTATGGATGGGTTATTAAAACCAGAAATTACAGCGCCAGGTACGAGCATTGACGTAGCAGCAGCAGGCACGCAAACAGGCACAAACCCTGTTTCAGGCACATCTTTCTCTGGCCCAATTACAGCAGGCGCTGTTGCAATGATCCGTGAAGCGCATCCAGAGCGTAATGCGTTTGAGATTAAAGCAACAATCATGAATGCAGCAAACTTAAACGTAACTAATGAGCCTCTAGCGATTAATCCTGATTCAGAGCTTGCGCCAATAAGTATGATAGGCGCTGGTTTAGTTGATGTGACTAAGGCGGCTAACTTGCCAGTTGCTGCATGGGTTCATAATAGTGAGTTTGACACTAAACAAGCTGCACTATCTTATGGTTTAGTAAGTTTAGCTGAATCAGGTTCAATTACTAAAACAGTGACGGTTAAGAACTTCTCTGCAGATGCAAAAACTTATAACCTTCGCACAGAGGCACGTTACCAAAATGATATTGATACGGGCGCAGTTAGTTGGGATTTCCCTGAATCTATAACAGTACCGGCAGGTCAAGCGATTAACTTTGACATTACAATGACAGTTGATCCAAGTAAATTACCTGCATGGGAATTGGAAAATCCATTCAGTGCAGAGGATATTGCAGCAAGAAGCGCTGCATTAACATCAGTAGAGTTTGATGGTGCGTTAGTATTTGATGATGCATCTACAGATGGCGATCACGATTTACATGTTGTTTATCATGCAATGCCAAAAGCTGCGACTCAGTTGAGCTACTCACCTGAAATTGTTAACAATGAAATGGCATTGGTTATTGAAAATACAGGTCAAACTGAAATTTCTCCACAAGCTGAAAGTATTGTTGCAATGGGGACAGAAAAATCAGTTGAAGATGCTGAGTTTAATATCCTGTCTACTACATTCTCTGCATTCAATGCAGATTTCTGTGATTCAGGAATTTATATTACGTCATCAATACAACTACGCGATCCGTTAACTCATACTTTCCAAGCGGGTTATAGAATTGAAATAGATACCAACAATGACGGTGTATCTGATCAGTTCATGCAAAACTTAAATGACCGTGGTCGCTCAACTGCATTCCCAGGTCGTAGCCGCACATTAATTGGTATGACTGATGGCGCTGGTAATGATGCATGGCAATGGGGTACGCCGCTTTTCCATGCTGCAGGTGAAGACACAGTTACTTTCTCAGGCTGTTCAGAGTTAATGAATATTGATGCTTCGCTTCTTGGTGAGCAAATGAACTTCAAAGTATCGGTAGGCTACCCTAGTTACCAAACTGGTGTTTACAGTGAAACAGACAGCGTAACAGGTTCAACAGTATTTGGCGTACAACCAGCAGTTGAAATGACCTCTTATGAGACAGGTGAAGCAATTTCTTCACTTAAACCTGGTGAGAAAGCGGTTGTTTCTGCAAGCGGCCCGTTTGCATTATCGCAAGGTTCAGGTACTAACATTATTAAAGTAATGGCAGCTGAAGACCTAGAGTTACCAGACGTTGAAGCACCAATGCTGGTTGGTGGTGAGTTTAGTGTTTCTGAAGATGCAGCTGATGGAACTGTAGTAGGTGCGCTTACCATTGAAGAATCAGACTTAGACTTAGCTATTTCAGAGTACTATGTTCAATCTAATACAAACCTTGGTCTTGCTGTTGATGCAGAAGGTCAAATTGTGGTTGCAGATACCACTTTATTAGCGGGTGATACATCTGCAGAAATGGAAGTTGTTGCGATTGATGTTCGTGGTAATGTATCTGAACCTGTAATGGTAGCGGTAAGTATTACAGCGAAAGTAGTACCACCTGTAGTTGTTACTCCAGAGCCAGCGAAGAAAAGCTCGTCAGGCTCATTAGCTTGGCTAACATTACTAGTTGCGCCGTTTGCATTTATGCGTCGTCGTAAGCAAAAGTAGTGTATTAACTTAAATGTTATTTAAAGGGAGCTTCGGCTCCCTTTTTACATAGCTTCACAAACTAAATCTCCGTGCTATTAAATATTAGGTATATTTAATAAAAATAATAACTACAGAGATTCCAATCAATGAAACATACCCCATTTGTTCTTACTTTTATTTCCTTAGCTATTTTAGGGGGATGTAACAAAGCTCCTGACGTTGAGCAATCAGCAAAAATTGAAAACGCAGCTGCTCAAAACGCAGTCATGCCGCCTATTGCGAAGAAAGTACCGTATAAAATGACAGTCCATGGCGACACGCGTATCGATAATTATTATTGGATGCGTGATGATGAGCGTAAAGCTCCTGAGGTAATTAGTTACCTTGAGGCTGAAAATGCTTACACAGATGAAATGCTTGCGCATACAAAAACGTTACAAACTTCGTTATTTGAAGAGCTAAAAGGGCGAATTCAAAAAGATGATGATTCAGTGCCAGTTAAAAAAGGTAACTATTATTATTCGTCGCAAACTCGCGGCGATAATGAGTATGCTACTTACTTGCGCAGTAGTGATTTTGCAGGCACCGATCAGGACGTTATTTTAGACGTCAATGAACTAGCTAAAGGTCATGACTATTTTGCAGTTAGTGGTCTTAATGTAAGCCCAAGTGATAACTTAATGGCGTATGGTGAAGATACGGTAAGTCGCCGTGTTTACAACATAAAAATTAAAGATTTAAGCACTGGTAAATTATTAGATGACACGCTTGAAGGTACCAGTGGTTATGTTGTGTGGGCGAACGACAATAAAACGGTGTATTACATCAAAAAAGACGCGCAAACCTTACTTGGTTATCAAGTTTATCGTCATACGCTTGGTACACCACAAAGCGATGATGAGCTGGTTTACGAAGAAACAGACACAAGCTATTACACTGGTATGAGCAAGAGCAAAGACGGCTCAGAAATTTATATTTGGCATAGCAGTACTGATGCATCGGGTTTGTCAGTGCTTAGTGCAGATGATGTAAATGCTAAGCCAAAGCGTTTAATTGAGCGTGAAGCCAACCTTGAATACAGCATTTCAAAATTAGGCAATACTTATTACATTGTGACTAATTTAAATGCGGTTAACTTTCAGCTTATGAAAGTTGATATTGATAAAGCCGGTGATAAAGCAAATTGGCAGAGTGTGATCCCTGCCCGCGAGGATATTAAACTCGAAGACGTTGAGTTATTTGATGACTACTTAGTATACCAACAACGCGAAATGGGCCAATCAACACTGATTGCGCGTAATTTAATATCAGGCAAAGAGTTACCACTAAGCTTTAACGACAGTGCGTACACAATTAATGCGTACGGTAATAACGAATTAAACAGCGATACGCTGCGTGTTTATTACACCAGTATGACGACGCCGGGTTCATCTTATGATGTTAATTTGGCCACTGGCGAAAAAACATTATTAAAACAGCAAAAAGTGTTGGGTGACTTTAGTGCAGATAACTACGCATCAGAACGAATATTTGTAACGGCTCGAGATGGCATTAAAGTGCCTGTGAGTTTAGTTTATCGTAAAGACATGTTTAAAAAAGATGGCACCAATCCGTTGCTACAATATGGTTATGGCTCGTATGGAGCGACCATGGATCCAACCTTTTCTAGTACGCGGTTAAGTTTGCTTGACCGTGGTTTTGTATTTGCCATTGCGCATATTCGTGGTTCGCAAATGTTAGGGCGTCCTTGGTATGACGCGGGTAAATTACTGACTAAAAAGAATACCTTTAATGACTTCGTAGATGTTACTAAATCATTGGTAGCCCAAGGGTATGGCGATAAAGAGCTAATTTTTGCTCAAGGTGGCAGTGCTGGTGGTTTATTAATGGGCGCTGTAGCAAATCAAGCGCCTGAGCTCTATAAAGGCATGGTAGCGGCAGTCCCTTTCGTTGATGTAGTAACCACTATGCTAGATGAGAGCATTCCTCTGACAACTAACGAATACGGTGAGTGGGGTAACCCTAACGAAAAAGCATACTATGAGTATATGTTGTCGTATTCACCGTATGATCAAGTAAGCAAGCAAGACTACCCTAATATGCTAGTAACAACAGGCTTACATGATTCGCAGGTACAATATTTTGAGCCTGCCAAGTGGGTGGCTAAGCTGCGAGATTACAAAACCGATGATAACAAGCTACTGTTTAAAATTGATATGGAAGCAGGGCATGGAGGGGCGTCAGGTCGTTTTAAGCGTTTGGAAGACACGGCACTTAACTATGCGTTTATGCTTGATTTAGCGGGTGTTAATAAGTAATTGATACAGGCAAAACAAACAAGCGCAGCTATTGGCTGCGCTTTTTTATTTTTAAATATACACAAATGCTTTGCATTGGATAAATAAGCATTTACATTAAGGTGGCTAATGAGTATGAATGCCATTTTAGCGCAAAATAAAAACGATAAGGGAGAGTGTTATGGAACAAAATCAAGAGATTAAAGTGGTGAATAAAGATGACAGAACATGGGCTATGTTATGTCATTTAAGTGCGCTGGCAGGGTTTATCATCCCGTTTGGCTCAGTATTAGGCCCATTGATTATTTGGCTGATTAAAAAAGATGAAATGCCTATAGTTGATGTGCATGGTAAAAAAGCACTTAATTTTCAGATCACTATGGCTATAGCTTATTTTGTGTGTTTTTTACTTATTTTTGCAGTGATTGGTTTGATTTTGTTACCAATGGTAGCGATTTTCTCATTTGTGATGGTTATTATTGCTAGCGTAAAAGCTAATGATGGTAAAGAATTTACTTATCCGCTGAGTTTAAATTTAATAAAATAACAGCCATGCAATCTAGCCAAGGCTTTGTTTGTAAGATTGCAAAGCTGCGGCGTATTACGCTTGCTGTAGGTTATTAGCTTATCAGCGTTATTCCCTCGTTTTATTGTTAGCCATAAGGGTAACATGCTTTATATCACCTTATTTTTAACTGCCTTTATTTCGGCTACCTTATTACCCAGCTCGTCTGAAGTGTTAATGGGCGGCATGATAGTACAAGGCAATACTCACCTAGGATTAATTTGGCTTTCGGCAACTTTAGGCAATGTATTAGGCAGTTGCGTTAATTATTGGTTGGGAACACAGGCATTGCGTTTTAAAGATAAAAAATGGTTTCCAGTATCTGAAAAAGGACTTGAAAAAGCCCAAAAGCAGTTTAATAAATATGGGGTATATAGCTTACTGTTCGCGTGGTTACCTATTGTTGGCGATCCACTAACTGTTATTGGCGGCGTGTTTAAAGTGCGCTTTAGTATGTTTTTAGTGCTGGTAACACTCGGCAAAGGGCTACGTTATTTAGCTGTAATAGCCCTTGCCGTTGGATTATTTGTGCCAGTCGAGAGTTAGCGACACGGAGTCTGCAAAGCGCAGCGCATGGGGTTTATCCACCCGGGCTTTGGCATAATTTACACTTGGATGTGAGTGGCAAACAGCAAGGATTTCAGCAACTAGCTTTTCTAGCAATAAAAAGTGGCCTTGCTCAACTAAGCTAATCACTTCTTTAGTTATTACTTTGTAGTTAAGTGCTTGCTCTACTTCATCTGTTTCACAAGCTTGATCTGCCGGATAATGAATTTCTAAATTAATAACTACATCTTGTTTTTTCTCTCGTTCATCAGGGTTAAAACCAATAAACGTGCGTAGTCGTAAGTTAGTTACATTAATTATTGCGTTTGCCATACATTATCCTTTGATCAGCTGTAAAAACTCATTACGTGTTTTCGGATCGGCTCTAAAGTTACCAAGCATAACCGAGGTACGCATACTTGAGTTTTGTTTTTCTACGCCACGCATCATCATACACATGTGCTTTGCTTCAACAATGACGCCTACACCTTTGGCACCAGTTACTTCCTCGACCGCTTTGGCAATTTGATGGGTAAGTTGCTCTTGAATTTGAAAACGGCGAGAGAACATATCCACAATACGTGCAAACTTAGATAAACCTAATACTTTGCCATCAGGAATATAAGCAATGTGGCAACGACCAATAAATGGTAATAAGTGATGCTCACACATAGAGTAAAGCTCTATATCTTGTATCAATACCATGTCGTCAGCATCTGAGGTAAACACGGCATTATTCGTGATTTCGTTAAGCGTTTGGCGGTACCCTTGAGTTAGGTACTCCATCGCTTTTGCTGCGCGTTTTGGGGTGTCTAGCAACCCTTCGCGTTCTGCATCCTCACCTACCGCGGTTATAATTTTTTGATAGCTTTCTTTTAATTCATTATGCATAAGTTTCTCAGTTTTATTAGATGACTTACTTAAGATGGCGACCACCATCAACAGGTAAAGCGCGGCCTGTGATGTAATGGCTGTTCAGTAGTAGGTCAATACTATTGATAATTTCTTGGCATCCAGGTTCTATGCCCATTAATGATTTTTTCAATGTTTTTGCTCGGTATTGCTCATCATCGTGTTGGTTAAAAATAATCAATGAAGGAGCAATAGCGTTTACTTTTATCTGCGGTGCAAATTTAGCGCTAAATGATTTAGTTAAATTATCCAATGCGGCTTTGCTGGCCGCATAAGCAAGGTGCTTTGGGCTGCCCGTTTCAACTACATAATCAGTGAGATGAATAATATCTGCCGGTTGATTAGACTCTGCGTGGTAACGCATCAGCAAATCAGCGCAGTGTAAGTTGACTAAATAAGGGGCTTTGGCATGAATACGCATCATGTTATCAAACAATTGCTCAAACTGTGGGTTATTAGCTTCGCAGTCCCAGCTTGATGCGTTATGAATTATCGCCTTTAGTGATTCTGTATGTGCTTTAAGTAATGTAATAAAAGTACTAATACCCTGATCAGAACTAAAGTCAGCATAAAGACAAGTCGCCCCTTGTTGCTCTAACAAATCTACAGCCTCATGACGGGTACGGTAAGTAATAATGACCGCTTGCCCTTGGGCTATAAAATGCTGTGCGAGCGCAAGGCCTATGCGTTGTCCTGCACCAGTAATCAAAATAGGGGGTGTCATAAAATATAAAACTCTCTGTTGGCAAGCGTTAAGGTTAACCGTTAAAAATTTAAGCCGCTTATTTTCACGCCATTTTTACGAAATATATAAGCGGCTAGATCAGTTAAGTTATACTTATAATATTGATTTAAAAAGCATCGTATACTGTTGGGATCGGCTGGCGCTTATGTTGCGTGCGCTGGAAAATAGCAATCAGCGTTTGCTCCACATACTCTGAAACCGGCTTGCCTTCTAAGAAGTCATCAATCTCTTCATAGCTTAAGCCAAGCGCTTCTTCGTCAGTCAAACCTGGTCTATCACTTTCTAAATCGGCAGTAGGTGCTTTTTCAACTAACAGTGCAGGTGCGCCTAACTCTGTTGCCAGTGCTCTTACTTGACGTTTAGAGAGACCAAACAAAGGGGCTAAATCACAGGCGCCATCGCCAAACTTAGTATAAAAACCGGTAATATTTTCGGCGCTATGGTCGGTACCTACAACGAGTCCTTGGCAAAACCCAGCAATTTCGTATTGTGCAATCATGCGTTGGCGTGCTTTCACATTACCTTTAATAAAGTCTATTTTTTCTTGTGTTGGCAGAGGTTGGCTATTTCCTGCTAAAGTTGCCATTGTTTGCTCGTGCAGCGCGTCGGTAGCAGGCTGAATATTGACTGTCATACGCGTGCTAGGTTGAATAAAATCAACCGCCATTTGTGCTTCGCTTTCATCTGCTTGAACGCCATAAGGTAGGCGCACAGCAATAAATTGATATTGCGTGTCTTGGTGCTCTTGATTAAGTTCATTAATAGCAAGTTGGCATAATCGGCCACAGGTTGATGAGTCTACGCCACCACTAATACCCAGTACCAGTGAGGTTGAGTATGCGGCTTTTAAACGTGCTTTAATAAAGTCTATTCGGCGTTTAATTTCAGCGTTTACATCAATACTAGGCTGAACTTTCATCTCAGCCATAATTTCGGCGCGCATGGCCCGCTCCTTAAAGTTAAAAAGTTTTAATGCTCAAAAAAGAATAGCTATTATGTGATTTCAAATTACACAATTAAAGCCCTATATACTCTTTTATTTGTTTAAGTTGATCTTTTAGTTCGTCAATTTCAGCGAGTAGGTCATTGAGCTCTCGATTTTCTAGCTCGTCTGTCATGGTTTGTGTTGCTACAGGGTCATCGTTCTCTGAAGAAGGAGCTGCAAATAAATGGATATAACGACTATCACGTTTACCAGACTCACGAGGTAGCTTCTTAACATGGCTATTTTCAATCAATTGTGCAAGCGCTGCTTCAACGTCGTCAACATTGTTAAAATAAGCTAAGCGAGCGCAACGGGTTTTTAATTCACCAGGTGTTTGGGCACCTCGCAATAATAATAAACAAATAATAGCGCGTTGTTGTGCGTTAAATTGTAAGTGGCTAAATGGGGTATTACAAAAGCGATGGTCGTACTTAGATACGCGGCTACTGAGGCCTTCATCTTCTGTTACTAAGCGTAAGTCGATTAGCTCGGCGATAGTCGCCTGAACTTGCTGTTGACTTAAGTCGAGCACAGGAGCGCGGTTTGATTTTTGGTTACAGGCATTCGTTAAAGCATTTAATGATAGCGGGTAATGTTCAGGCGTTGTTGTTTGCTTTTCCAATAAACAGCCAATAACTCTTTGTTGTTCAACTGATAACTGCATAATATCCCTTACTTCATCGATTCTATTTTAAGCTTACACTGTTATTTAGCGCTAAGCCATTGTTGCAATTTAGCATGCATAGCGGGGCCATCGAGAGGCTTACTTAAATAGTCATTCATACCAGCGTTTAAGCACTTCTCTTTATCTCCGTGCATTGCATTAGCCGTAAGAGCAATAATGGGAATGGCTCGATTCTCTTGACCCGCAAGGCCCTCTCTAATAGCCATGGTTGCTTGGTAACCATCCATAATAGGCATTTGGCAATCCATTAGAATAAGTTGATAAGTGTTTGCAGTTGCTTGGTTTAATTTAGTTAGTGCATCCTCGCCATCCTCTGCAATATCAAAAGTGAGCTCGGCTTGTTTTAATAATGCACAGGCAACCACTTGATTTACTTTGTTATCCTCAACTAACAATACATGGCCTTTCGCTTTTTTCGGGGTATTCATCGCAGAGAGCTCTACCTCTTTGGGTTGTTCTGCCAATGTTCCTTTTACCAGCGTGTCATATAAATCAATAGCGGTGAGTGGTTTAAAAATTAAGGCATTTTCCTTGTCTCCATAAAATAAACTGCTTTTTGAAGAACTCATTGGAGCCATAATCAAAATGTGGCTTTTCTCTAAAAAATGTTTCAGCTTTTCAGCCTGAGGGTGTGCTACAGGCTCCAAAAAGCTACTGTCAATAATTGCCACATCTGGGGGCATTTGTTGATGGTTACTGATATAAGTTTCAACTTCTTCATAGTCGCACACTACGCTGACATCTGCGCCCCATAGCATTAATTGCTTCTCGGTGATGGTGGCATTCATTTCACTATTATCAACAATCAGGATCCGCTTTGCTTGTATATGTTGGCAATCTAAATCAAATGCTTGGTCTATCACTGAGGTAATTTTGACTGAAAAAGCAAAGGTGCTGCCTTCATTGGGTAAGCTATTTACACTTACTTCGCCTCCCATGAGTTCGCACAGCTGCTTAACTATTGCCAAACCTAAACCAGTGCCGCCATATTGGCGCGTTGTTGATGCATCAGCTTGAGTAAAAGAGTCAAATAACTGTTTTTGCTTATCTAAACTAATACCAATGCCGGTATCAATAATCGCGCACTCTAAAGTTGTATTGTCGAGAGTTTTTTCTATGGTGGCGGTTACCAGTACTTGTCCGTTTTGAGTGAATTTTACGGCATTGGCAATCAAGTTATTTAAAATTTGTCGCAACCTATTTGGATCACACACAATCTCACTGGTGCTTACATGCGTAGTATCTAAAATTAATTGGGTGTTATTACTTTCGGCCTTGAGCGCAAACGACTCAACAATTTCACCGAGTAATTTGGGTAGATTAAATTGAATGTTTTCTATGTCTAACTTACCAGCTTCTATTTTAGAAAAGTCTAAAATATCATTAATAATTCCTAATAGAGATTCCGCTGACGATTGAGCCAGTTTGATATGGTGACGTTGCTGCTGATCAAGCGAGGTCGTTTGAATAAGGTTAAGCATGCCTAAAACCCCATTCATCGGGGTACGAATTTCATGACTCATGCTAGCTAAAAACTCACTTTTAGCAATCACAGCTTGTTCTGCGGCTTCTTTTGCTTTGACCAATTCTGCTTCAGTCTCTATGCGTTGTTCACTAGAGTGAAGACTTCCTATTAATGCCCCGATGGCAATTAAAAAACCTTCTTCGTTTTGCGTCCATGCTCTAACGGTTGCTTGCTCTGCGCACACCACACCTATAGAGCCGCTGCCCGCGGGGATCATCACACAGAGCATTGCTTTAATGGATGATGGCTCTAGATAGCTTTTTGCTATAGGGGCGAGGGAAGCTTGTTGCTGAGCGTTCTGGGCGCTAAAAACGGCTTTGTTCTCTAAGCTGGTAAAAAAATCAGGGATGTCTTGCTGGCGCCAAGGGGTATTGTTATCACTGTTATTTTGGCTATAGCTTGCAATAGGACTCAGCTGAGTTTTGTGTTTATCAAACACGCGAATACTCACAGTATTCACTTTAAGTGCACGGCACACCGCACGAGTAATAAGCTCTTTTGATTCGCTCAATTTACCATTTAATATGTGGTCGCTAATAGTTAGCGATGCTAAGGTTTCGTTAAAGCGAGCTATTTTTTGATCTTCTATTGCTACTTTTTTACGGGCATCTATATTTTGTAATGAGCCGAATATTCTAATACAACGCCCATTTTTATGCTCTGCTTCTCCATGTATTAGCGCCCAAATCACTTCGCCTTTGGCATTAATAACTTCTAGTTCGGCTTCGTAACTTTCACTATATTTAACCGCCCTAGTAATTAGTTCAGCTGCCTTATCTCTGCTTTTACCTTCTTTAAAATAATATAAATCGGATGACCATTTAGGTTGCTTATCTAAAGGGTATTCAAATATCTTTTTGGTCATGTCTGACCAAAACACCTGTTTTTTTTCTAAATTAAATGACCATGCACCCACTTGCGCTAGGTTACTCATTACCTCGAGCATTTTTTCGTTTTCGTGTTCTCTATTGAGCATTTTTAAAAACAATAAAAATGCAAAAATAAGTAAACTCAAAATAACAATGATAACGATACGTAATGGCCAGATAGACGACGATGCTGGCTGCCAACCTGTTTTTGGCACTACATAGAGCTGCCAAGCTCCGCCTTGGAAGTTTAGGCTAAACTCAAGCGGATTTTGGCTGGTAATTGTTGGGTCGCCAAAGAAAAACTCACCTTGTTTACCTAACCCGTTACGCCCTTGAATAGCAACAGTGTATTTTTTTTGTAATTCGAAAATCCCTGCGTTGTTATAGACTTTTTCTAGATCGAGCACCACAGAAAGCAGCCCCCAAAAAGATTGGTCTTCAGGTAAATAAACCGGCACTCGTGCAATCAAAGCTTCACTACCTTGGGCTAACGTGAGCGGCCCAGCCATTACAATAGTATTAGTGTCGCGTGCTTTAATAGCATCATCGCGTTGCGCTTTATTTTCTAAAAAATTGAGTCCAATAGCTTTTTCATTCCCTTTAAGCGGGTAGGTCATTGTGATGACCATGTTAGGTGCAGCACCAATATTACGTAGTTCGTTAGAGGTGTTAAACAGCGGAGCGGCAATTTGCCCAAAGCGAGTTTGGCTCAAATTTGGCTCGGCTGCAACGGCCACAGCCAAACCACGTATTAACTGAATATTCGAGACTAAAGTAGCTTCAAGCTGGGCTCTGTAGGTGCTTACTTGAGAAAGTACTTGTAAACGGTAAGCATCTTTTGCACGATTATAGTTCAGCCGATCAAGCACTAAGCTTGTTATTACAATTAAACTGATTGCAAATAAAAAGGTAAGTTTAAGATTATAAACAGATGTGCGTTTACTTTTACGCTGTTGCCACATAGGGTGTAATTAAATTGTTAATATAGAAAGCTTAACTATAGCTAATTAACACCAGAAACAAAAATGGCGCAGTGAAATATGCGCCATTTTCTTTTTAACTTTAAACAAGCTCAGATATTATGAATCACTGACTTCTCGTGCCCAATGCTGCTGTTTCGCAACATGTAACTTACGGTAGCCATCCAGTAATGCGGCATGCTTTTTAAAGCCTTCAAGCGATAAACCTGGGAAGGTTAAGCCGTTAAAGCGTGTGCGACCTTCTGCAATCTCAATCGCTAGGGTTACATTGTTAGCGCCAAACATAAGCCCTAAAGCGTCTTGGTAGCTTGCATACTCACGTTCGTCATCATATTTAATTTCAAGGATTGCTTTTAAACAACGGAAATGACGCATCGCATCTTCATTAACTTGGCCGGTATGTAAAATCCAGTCAACCCAATCAATCGCTTCTTCGCTACCTGCCGCTAAGCACAGGTGCGCTTTCAGTTCACCAATGCGTAGGGTATGCCAAGGCGTGTCAGCATCGGTTGCTAAGCCAATAAATTCAGCTGCGCGAATAATATCGCTGTGGCCAGCTTCTTCTAAGCTATCGTAAATTTCCATCAGTTGCTCAGTGTCATACTGATCTAGTGATAGGAAGGTTTCACGGAATTTAGCCCCTTCGTTATTATTACGCCAAATAAGCTCATCTACCGGATAAATATCAGACATGCCAGGCACTAAAATACGACATGCATACACATTTAAATGGGTGTAATCCATGATGTAGATATCATGGCCCATGCTGTGAATTAAATCAGTACAGAAGTTATATTCTTGCTCAGTTGAGCCACTAAAGTCCCAATGTACAAATTCAAAGTCAGCTTCAGAACGGAAAAAGTCATGTGAAATTAAACCGCTTGAATCAATAAAGTGCAGTTCAATGTTTTCAGGTGTGGCCACTTCGTCGTTGTCAAAAGTAGCAGGTTGGAATACGTCTAGTTGATCTAGGCGACGACCTTGCAGTAATTCGGTAACGGTACGCTCTAGCGCTACTTCAAATGAAGGGTGAGCACCAAAAGAAGCAAATACAGAGCCATCTACTGGGTTGATTAGCGTAACACTCATTACAGGGTATTTACCGCCAAGTGAGGCATCCGCAATACGTAAATGGAAACCATGGCTACGCAACTCTTCACAGGCTTCATGAATTTTAGGGTATTGTTTTACTATTTCTTCAGGCACGATAGGTAAGCTAATGCCTTCGGCAATAATACGGTTTTTAATAGCGCGTTCAAATACCTCAGATAACCCCTGTACACGGGCTTCAAATTTAGTATTACCAGCACTCATACCATTGGATACAAAAATATTACCAATCACGTTCACCGGAATATAAATTTCTTGGCCGTCGCGCTGGCGAGTATAAGGTACAGTACAAATACCACGTTCAAAATTGCCAGAATTAAAGTCATAAAGGTGTGAAGCGGTTAATTCACGCTCTGGGTCGAAGTAATCCCATAAGCTCTCATCCATAATCCCTTGTGGTACTTCATCTTCTGCTACTTTAAACCATTTTTCGTTCGGGTAATGAGTAAAGTCACCATTGGCAAATTCTTCACCTAAGTAAAAATCAGCAAAAAAGTAGTTACAGCTTAAGCGCTCAAAATATTCACCTAACGCAGAAGCGATAGAGGCTTTATCAGTGGCACCTTTACCGTTAGTAAACATCACACCACAGTCGCTATCTTTTATATGAACTGAATAACAGTTTGCTACAGGGTTAAGCCATAGCGCTTCTTCAATATTAATATTTAGCGCTTTTAGCTTGTTTTGCATGGTAGAGATAGACGACTCTAAATCGCGGTCTTTACCTTTAATAAATGTTTTTTCAGTCATTTTGATCTCAACTAGGTCTGCACAATACATGAACTGTGTATTATCGTGGATTTTGATGTTTATTTCACCCTTTACCCGCTTTTCGTAGCGTTTTTAATAGAACGATTATGAATATATGCTAATAATAGTTTATTGAAAAAGTTGAAGGGTATATTTATGTTTAAAGTAATCAAGCGGTTGCTATTGGTTGTTGTGGTTTTAGCGCTCGCTGGTACTGCCATTGTTTACGGCGTTTTGACCTTAAGTTTACCTACCCTTGATGGTAAAGGTCGAAGCGATGCGGTGACACAGCCTGTTAAAGTTGCTCGAGATACGCTTGGCCAAGCTGTTATTACTGCAGCAACTCGCCACGATGCTGCCTATGGCTTAGGTTATGCTCACGGGCAAGATCGCTTTTTTCAAATGGATTTACTTAGACGTAATGCCGCTGGTGAGCTCAGTGAGCTATTTGGTAAAGCTGCGCTTGCTCTTGATAAAAAAATGCGCTTTCATCAATTACGTAAACGTAGCCAAGCTATTTTAAAAACTCTCCCTGAAGCCGATAAGCAACTACTAAAAAGTTATGCTCAAGGAGTAAACGAAGGACTTGCGCAAGTAGGGTACCCAAGCTTTGAATACTTACTCACAGGGGCTGAGCAACAGCCATGGCAAAGTGAAGATAGCCTGTTAGTTATTTTTAGCATGTACCTAGACTTACAAACCGCCACCTTTGAACGCGACCAAGCTTTAATTCAAATACAGCAGCAATACGGCGCAAAAATGGTTGAATTTTTAACTCAACCAAGCCAATACCAAGCAGCATTAGATGGCAGTGTTTTAACACCTTATACCCAAACTATACCCCAGTTACCAACGCAGTCATTAGCGGCGATTAAAACTATTACCGCTAATTTAGAAGTAGGCAGTAATAACTGGGCAGTAACCGCAGACTTAACTAATACCCAAGCTGCGATGCTTTCAGATGATATGCATTTATCAATGGCGGTGCCGGTTATTTGGTATCGCGCACAACTTAATTACACCCATGACAATCAAGCTTATCAAGTAACCGGTGTTTCGTTACCAGGGGCGCCTGCCATTGTGGTTGGCAGTAATAATAAAATTGCATGGGGATTTACTAATGGTTATATAGATACAGCCGACTGGGTGGCATTAACTGATAGCAGTAAAACGTGGCAAGTAAATGAAGTAATTACCTTGGATAATGGCAACGATGAAATCTATCCCTTAACGCTAAGTGAGTATGGCCCTGTTAAATACATCAACAATCAGCCTTATGCCTTAAGTTGGGCAGCGCATCAGCCGTATGCCGTTGATATGCAATTGTTGCAGCTTGAGCAGGCTGAAACAGTGGATGATGCCCTTAACATTGCAAGTAACGTGGGTATTCCAGTACAAAACTTAATGGTGGTAGATAGCCAAGGCAGTGCCGCTTGGAAACACATGGGTGGTATTCCTGCGCGAACAGCACCCAGTGAGTTAGCCATTAATGAAAATGAGTATTCAGCAACTTGGCAGCAAAATGAAGTTATTCGCCCGTTTGTTAAAAACCCTCAGAGTGGGCGCCTATGGACAGGGAATTCGCGAGTGGTTTCTGCTGAGGATAATGCACGTTTTGGTAATGGCGGCTATGCCCTAGGTGCTCGTGCGACGCAAATTCGCGATCGGTTGTTTGAAAAACAGCAGTTTAACGAAAACGACTTTTATCAATTACAGCTAGACAATCAGGCGCGTTTTTTAACTCCTTGGCATGGCTTATTACTTGAGCAGTTAAAACAGCAGCCAGAACACTATGCAAATTATATCAATGCACTAGATAATTGGCAGCAATGCGCCTGCTCAACCTCTGTTGGTTATACATTAGTAAAGACGTATCGTGATGAGCTAATAAATATTTTGTTTAGTAGTATCGAAGCGAGCCTCAATCAGCAGGATGGTACATTGAGTTATGTAAAACGCGATTTAGAGCCCGCTGTTTGGCAATTAATAAAAGCGCAGCCAACAAGTTGGGTTAACCCGCAGTTTGCTAATTGGGAGCAGCAATTACAAGGAGCCTTTGAGCAAACACTCACACAGTTAACAGCAAAGTTTGGTAGTAACATGCAAAATTGGCAATGGGGTAAAGTAAACGAATTAACAATTGAACACCCATTTGCTAAACAAATACCGATACTGAGTAAGTTACTTAACATGCCAACAGCGCCGGGGTTTGGCGATAGTTATATGCCAGCGGTGCAAAAACGCGGTTTTGGTGCATCACAGCGATTTATTGCCCAACCTGGACATTTAGAAAGTGCTATTTTAACTGTGCCTGGTGGGCAATCAGGTCACCCACTTTCTGAATTTTATCGAGCTGGTTTTGATGAATATGTAGAAGGAAAGCACACTCCATTGTTACCGCAAACATTCATGCATCAAATTGAAATAGCGCCGATGAGCGACTAGCTTTGGGTGCAGAGTGAGCTAAATAAGTCGCTACCACGTTTTATAACCATGATTATTAATTATAGGGTTACAACAATGAAAAAATTACTACCGGCATTAATAACGACTTTACTACTGAGCAACTACGCGGCAGCGGATGACAACCCAGTTTCAGCTAAGCAACTGAGCGAGCATGTATACGTCCTATACGGACAAGGTGGCAACATTGCAGCCAGCGTAGGGGATGATGGCATATATATCATTGATGATCAGTTTGCCAAACTCTCAGATGATATTAAAAAAACCATTAGCGACTTAAAACCTGGCAGTGCTGAGTTTGTAATTAACACCCACCATCATGGCGATCACACCGGGGGTAACGAAAATTTTGCTAAAGCCGGTGCTCATGTTATTGCCCACAATAATGTACATAAACGCTTAAAAGAAAAACATGGCGAAGGGTCTGATTACCTACCACGGATTAGTTTTGGTCATGATTTAACACTGCACTTTAATAATGAGCAAGCGCATGTTGTGCATTATCAACATGCTCACACCGATGGCGATGCGGTGATTTTTTTCAATAATGATAATATTGTGCATATGGGAGACATTTATTTTAACTTTGGTAGCCTCCCGTTTGTTGATGTAGACAGTGGTGGCAGTGTTGACGGTGTATTAGCGGCGGTTGATGATGTTATTAATCAGATTGATGATAAAACCCAAGTTATTCCCGGTCATGGCCCACTAAGTGACCGTTCAGGACTGATAACGTATCGTAAGCTGGTGCAAAAAGCGAAAGATGTTATGCTAAAAGCAATGCAAAATGACGCCAGTTTAGAGCAGGTACTTAAAGCAGACCCATTGTCAGAACTTGGCCTTGAATATGCAAATTGGTTACCTAAAGAGCGCGTAACCACACTTTTTTATCGCAGTTTAAAGTAGCGCACAGCGCGAATAAAAACGCATAAACCTAATAAAGCTGAGCATGTGTTCAGCTTTTTTGATTCTTACATGCCCCAAGGAGTTGCGTATGTCGGCAGAAAAAACCCATCTTGAAATTTGTAACTTAACCCGAGAGCAATACCCACAAATTAAAACCTTGATGGACGAAGCTTACCCCGACCTAGGCGGCGCATGGCCAAGCCATACTATTTTTAGACTCATCGATCAGTTCCCTGAAGGGCAAATAGGTATTGTGGATGACGGCGTGCTGGTGGGTTTAGCGCTGAGTGTACAGGTAGATTATGCGCGTTTTTCAAACCCGCATACCTATGAAGATATTGCCGACGGCCACGACCGTGTATTTAGCGACACCACAGGGGATGCTTTATACGGTTTAGATGTTGCCATTAGTGAGCAATACCGTGGCATGCGTTTAGGGCGTCGTTTATATGATGCGCGAAAAGAATTGTGCCGTCAGTATAATTTACGCGCTATTTTAGCGGGTGGGCGTATTCCGCGTTATTACAATCACAGCAGTGAAATGACCCCGATGGAATACATTGCTAAGGTCGATCAAAAAGAGCTGTATGACCCCATACTCAGTTTTCAATTAGCCAATGACTTTCAGGTTAAACGATTATTAAAAAAATACTTACCTGAAGATCAGGAGTCGGTCGGTTATGCCACATTACTTGAGTGGAATAACATTATGTATGAGCCAACCGACACCGTTATTGAGTCAACTAAATCAATCGTGCGCGTAGGAGCTGTGCAATGGCAAATGCGCTGTGTTGAATCGGTTGAAGAAATGCTTAAGCAAGTTGAATACTTTGTTGATACGGTATCTGATTACAAAAGCGATTTTATTTTATTCCCGGAGTTTTTTAATGCGCCATTGATGGGATTAACTGAACAAAGTAACCAAACCGAGGCAATTCGGTATTTAGCCGAATACACTGAGACCTTTAAAAACGCCATGTCGCGTATGGCGATAGAATACAACGCCAACATTATTACCGGCTCAATGCCGCTTGCCGAAGACGATAAAATATATAACGTTAGTTATTTATGCCATCGCAGCGGTAAAATAGACGAGCAACGTAAAATTCATATTACCCCGCATGAACAAAACGATTGGGTTATTCAAGGCGGTGATAAAATTGCTGTATTCGATACAGATGCAGGCCGTGTAGGTATTCAAATTTGTTATGATGTCGAATTTCCTGAGTTGTCACGTATTTTGGCCACCCAAGGTTTGGATATTTTATTTGTGCCATTTTGGACTGACACTAAAAATAGTTACTTGCGTGTACGCCATTGTGCCCAAGCACGTGCCATTGAAAACGAATGTTATGTGGTTATTGCAGGCTCTGTGGGTAACTTACCTGAAGTAGAAAGCTTAGATGTGCAGTTTTCACAGTCGGCGGTACTAACCCCATCGGACTTTTCATTTCCGCACGATGCCACACTAAATGAAGCCACCACCAATACAGAAATGTTATTATTTAGCGACTTAGATATGGATAAGTTAAAAATTCTTCACAGTGAAGGGACAGTGCGTAACTTAAAAGACCGCCGTCACGATTTGTATGAAGTGATATTGAAAAAGAGAGATATTTAATGGCGTGGATGTATTTAATTATTGCTGGGTTACTTGAGATTGGCTGGCCTATAGGGTTAAAAATTTCTCAAACCCCTGAAACTCGCTGGCAGGGCATCGCGATTGCCATTGCGTTTATGGTCGCGAGCGGCTTTATGTTGTGGTTGGCGCAAAAGCAAATATCTATGGGCACGTCGTACGCAGTATGGACGGGTATTGGTGCTGCTGGTACGTTTTTAGTGGGTATATTATTTTACGGTGATGCCGCCACGTTTGGTCGTATTGCTGGTGTGTTAATGATTATTTGTGGTGTCATCACCTTAAAAATTAGTCATTAATTGTTAGATTAAACAAGCGCAGGTTGATACCTGCGCTTTTTTAGCTGCTCGGCAGCATTACCAATATCGCGGCCACTGCAATCAATAATAGCCCAGCGCTATCTTGGCGTTTTAGCGGTTGTTTTAACCATAAAACAGCAATCAATATCGTAAAAAATACTTCTATCTGGCCGAGCGTTTTTACATAGGCAACATGTTGCAAGCTCATTGCGCTAAACCAACCTATTGATCCCAAGCAACTAAATATACTCACCGTACAAGTCATGCCCTTATGCTGAAACATAGTTTTAAATGTATCGCGTTCCTTTAAGGCAATATAAATACACAGCATCAGTGTTTGTAAACTAATAACAAGCAATAAAACCCATGCAGGCGCATACGGAAAAGCTATACCTGAGCTTAAACTGGCTTCTCTGATCCATGACGATGACAACGCAAACGAAGTGCCGCAGGCAAGTCCTGTTAATGCTGTTTTTAAGCTAAAGTGTTTCACATTGGCGATACCACTTAATAGCAATACCGCAATTGCACCAATAAACACGCCCAGCCAACCAAGTAATGAAAGCGTTGAGCCAAAAAACAGTAACCCGAGTATGGCCGCCATAAGCGCTTCACTTTTAGCTAGGCCGGCGCCTACAGCAAAATTATTCATTTTAAATAATTTAACCATGAGTCCCGTGGCAATAATTTGCACTATGCTGGCACCAATAATGTAGCTAATAAATAAAGGGTTGAATGAAGGAAAGGGAGCATCTTGGTAATAATAAAGCGCATATAAATACAGCCCAGCAATAGGGCTTGCCATAATAAAGCGGGCTAATGTAACGCCAGCAATGCTCACATGAGTGCTTAATTTACTTTGCAGAGCATTACGCCATGACTGCATAAATGCAGCAAAAATAGTCAGTAAAATCCAAATCATCTTAAACAACATACAATAAGCGGAGGAGTAATTTAGCAGTACTGTGACATGAAAGCGACCATCAAAAAGGCATAATGAATATTCATCACCTGCGACAATTTGCCACAGTGACGCACTGCTTAAATCGGCTATAGTGTGAGGGATGTTACTGCTAGCCGCCAGAGCTCAGGTTATTCATATTTGGCGGCTTTTTTCTTTTTGCTGTGTTATTTTGAGTTATAAATAATAACTTGAGAATGATAATGACAACTTTATTGGTTTGCGCCTTAATTGCAGTGATCATGCCTTATGTTGCAAGGATCCCAGCTATTATAGAAATGAATAAGCTCGGTGGTTACGATAATAAACATCCGCGCCAGCAACAAACGCAACTTACAGGGCTCGGAGCAAGGGCGTTGGCCGCACATCAAAATTGTTTTGAGTCGCTAGCGGTATTTGCCGTTGCTTTGGCTGTGGTGTTAGGCACCAATAATGTTAATGCCGTAACCGAAACTTTAGCGATGACGCATATTGTAGCGCGTATTTTATTTTGTGTTTTTTATTACTTAAACCTCGATATTATTCGATCGTTCACTTGGCTGGTGGGAATAGGGACCGCTATTGGCATGATCGCCGTCAGTTTATAACGAGAATAAGCAAAAACCACAAAGCAAGCAGCCTAAAAGGGTGCTTGCTTTATAGTCTTAAACACTTATTCCCATTAATGCGATATGTTAACTCGCTCTATTAAATCACTTTTTGTAACTGTACTGTTGAGTGCAAAATCAAGTTGTATTAGTACGTTCTGTTGTCCCATTGATGAAGGCGTATATTGCCATTGCATCAGTGCTCTTTTTGCTTCTTTGTTAAACACGGCCTCTGGTTCAGCTTTTACAACAGTAATGTTAGCTGTTTTGCCTGCTGGGGTTATGTCGTATTTTAATACCACTGAACCGCTAATGCCTTGTTCCGCCGCTTGTTTTGGGTAAAGCGGTTCGATTCGCATTACGGGAGCGATAGATGTTTCTTTTTTAGCTGATGCTTCAGGTTGCTTTGCTACTGCTAAGCCACTGAGCAAGCTTGCTGCTATAAGTAACGCGCTTCCTTTTGCTAGGCGCGAATGTGCGCCGTTATGTTTGATATTAGTAAGTCGTTGTAACATGGTTTTTTTATCTCCGTAGTGTGAATAAGCCATCAGACCCGCTGGCGCATTGGCAGCGCAGTTTACTAAGGCTTTGCTGTATAAAATTTGTTGCTGTGTGGTTTTATTACTTAGTACCCGTTCATCACAAGTTAGCTCCTGCAAACGTCTACAGCTTGCGTATGCCATCCAAGCTAAAGGGTTAAACCACATTAAAATTGTAGCCAGTAATAGCAGCGCATTTGTTAGGTTATCTTTGCGTTTTATATGCACATTTTCGTGCTCTAAAATAAGCGCCAATGTAGCTTTATCAAACAGAGTATTGTAGTTGTGTGGTAAAACTAGCTTGCTATTTAGTACCCCAATTACCATAGGTGTTGCCACTTGATGACTAGTAAAGGTTTTTACCCCTGAGCTTATTTCTGCTTGTAAATTTGTTACTTCACAAAGCTGTAGGTTGCTTACAAATCGGCGGTGAATAATCCAAGTGGCGAATAAAAGCAGTGCCGTAATAACTACATAAAATAGCGCCCAGTTAATACTAATAGTGCTTATTAATGGTTGATTTGGAGTAATGATATAATGACTAATTGGACTGTTTTGTAATGGCCTAATTGCATTGGGTAAATTAGCGACAAGCAGCGAGGCTGGTATTAACCACACTAATTTATAAATAAGCTGCGAACCAATTGCTTTTAAGCCAAAGCGCTCAAGTAAAACAAATCCTGCAAACAACAGACTCAATAATAGTTGTTGCTCTATTAGCCAATTAAAGCTTGTTTGAATAACCATGAGAATCCCTTACTTTTGGTTTTTTTCCCAGTCATCTATGACTTTTTTAAGCTCGTTTATATCTTGTTGAGAGAGTTTTTCTGATTTTGCAAAACCACTTACCAACGGAGCTATGCGGCCACTAAAAAAACGCTCAATAAAGTTCTGGCTTTCTTTTTGGGTGTAATCAGCACGATTTATACAGGGGGTGTAAATATATTGGCGGCCTTCTTTTTCGAAGCTAAGCGCTCCTTTTTTAACTAATCGACCTAGTAAGGTTTTAATGGTTTTTTCGTGCCATTGTTTATCATCACTCAAGCGCTCAATAATTTGGCTGGCATTAGCGGGGTAGCTAATCCATAGCGCATCGAGTACTTCAAATTCTGCTTTTGATAATTCGATCATTTTATTGCCTACAAGTGTAATCTTTAATTTAAGACTACACTTGTAATCTATTTTTGCAAGTTTATTTTATATTTTTTAATCGCATTAAAGTGAGGGGGTAGCGTGAGCTTGTTAGCCTAAAATGTCGCTTTTATTAATTTTTATAAACTGGTTTTCAGGTAAATTTAAATGGTCTAACAGTAATTCACTTATTTGTACGCGGTATAAATCAATCACTTTGTAACCACAGTAATGCGCCATTTTACGAATTTGTCGATTTAGTCCTTGTTTTAAAATAATACTAAACTGATTGTCAGTGATTTTAGTCACCTCACACGGCAAAGTCATTTGCTTGTCGACAGGGACGCCTGCAGCCATTTTTTCGCAAAAATCCGCATCTAAAGGTTTATTGACGGTTACTAAATAGCGTTTAGGCTGATGAAAGTCAGGGTGGATCAGCTGGTTACAAAAATCCCCATCATTGGTTAAAATAAGCAATCCGCGTGAGTCTTTATCAAGGCGACCAATAGGGTATACCCGTGTTAGTTGTGGCAAGTGATGAATAAGGCTGCTTGGGTCGTGCTGATTGAGTTTACAATCAATTCCTACTGGTTTGTGATAAGCAAAGTAGACTAAATCGGCAGGGCCTTTAATGGCTTGGCCATTAACAATGACACTGTCGTTTTCGTCCACATGATCAATATGATTTGCGGGGCGATTATTAATCATGACCACACCTTCGTCAATCAAACGCGAGGCCTGCTTGCGTGAGCAAACACCGGCATGCGCTATGTACTTTGCGAGTCGAATTTTTGTATCCATGATAGCGCGTAATTAAAAAAATCTGATCGCGATTATAGCAAAGCTGCGTATTGATTACTTGGACAGTTAATTTAACAGTAGGTAGGTTAATATGGGTATTCAATTTTCAGAACTAAAAAAGCATCAGCCATTACAAAAAGTGGTGGTTCATTCACTGGAAATGGCCTTGTATCAAGTGTCTGTTGTCATTAATAATGTTGAATACTATGTACAAGAAAGCGATGGTGAATTTGTAAAGGCAGTCAGCCCATTACATATTCAAAAACGCTTTGAAGACATTGCTTATGCGCAAATGATGCTCAGGCATACCAGCGCTTATGATGAAATGTGTGGTCAACCGGAAAAAATTTCTAGCAATATGCTTGAAGTTCCCTTTGGACAAAATAACCTGTTTTAACATCAGGTATTTGCTAAAATAGGTCTATTTGGAATAGCCAATGTACCTATTGCAGGCAGAAAATACTGAGCAATTAAACCAAGCACTGCGTGTTAATATGCTTGAGTTTAATGCTCAACACTTCGACGCAGAGCGCCAAGCTCTCGGCTTTAAATATCTCGATAAACAGCATGAATTAGTTGCCGGTATAAGTGGTCATGTATTTGGCAATTGGCTGCTAATAAGTTGGTTGTGGTGTGCTGAATCGGCACGAGGCAATGGCTTGGCTGAGTCGTTATTAACATCACTTGAAAATGCAGCAATTGAAATGGGCGCGGTTCAGGCTCAGCTTGACACCTTAGACTTTCAAGCCAAGCCTTTCTATGAAAAGCGTGGTTATCAGGTTAAATATCAACTTAACAATTACCCGCTTAGTGGTGCGCGTTACTTTATGGAAAAACCGCTAATAGTGGCTAAATAACGCTGTTTTAAGCGTTATTTTTTTGTGGTTAAAGGCGTGCCATCAAAGCTAATGCCTAAAAATGGTGTCGCCTCCGGCGCTAACATAAACGTACGAATATTCATGTGGTCATCGGCATTTGGGTTGTTTAGTACATCTTCACGGTAAAATTTACCAAAGCAATCTAAGGTATTTTGTTTGCTAAGACCGTTGAGCTTAGCAAATGCAAAAATTTTGCACGAACCGTTATTTTCACTCGCAGAGCTCAATAACCCATGGTTACTGAAACTGCATGCTGTAAAAGTATAGTGCTCATCAATAACGGCCATAGTATCAGCAAAGCTAATACTTTTAGGCTCATCTGCGAGCGTTGTTAAGTAATCTGTGAGCGTCATACGCTGTCCTTGTTATTATAATATGTCGTTAATTAACTAACTCTAACCTATCTTATTAGTAAAACAAGCATAGGTTATATTAAATGGGTTAATGCATGAATGTTGGTTATTTCAATATCAGCCAGCCCTTTGTAGGCATAAGCTTGTGCTTGATTATTTAACCATACAGACTGACAGCCCGCGTTATTAGCACCTTGAACATCGCTATCAAGGCTATCGCCAATGTGTAACAGTTCGCTGTTTTTAATATTTAAATGCGTTGCAGCCTGATCAAATAATGTTGTGTGCGGCTTTGCTTTACCGTGCAACCCTGCCTGTAGGACTAGTTCAAATTTGTCTTTTAAATTAAAGCGTTCAACCTCAACATTGCCATTGGTAATGGCGATTAATCTGTAGTGCTGACCTAGTTTATCAAGCAACTTCAGTACGTCTGTGCTCACAGTAATATTGCTTCGCTCATCAGCAAATGCTTGATATGCCATGTTTGCATGATGCTCTATTTCATCACCTTTAAAACCTAATTCAGACAATACTAAGCGCAAGGTATGCTTACGCCATTGAGTGACATCATCAATAAGCTCTGGCTGCTTTAGCGCCGCGAGCTCACGGCATTGTTGCCAAAATTGAGCTCCTTGTTGACGATAACCTGGCAAGGAGTTTAAGTAATCATGCTGCGCTTGAACTGCCGCCGTTATGATGGGTCGGTTATCGTACAAGGTGTCGTCTAAGTCAAAACTCAGCACAGAAAAAGGAGAAATTGCGCGATTAAATCGGATCATGGTTGCTGCTCTAATCAGTTCTTTTTTTAGCACGTGGGTGGGTGTTATCGTACACCTTAGCTAAGTGCTGAAAATCTAAATGGGTATAAACTTGGGTTGCAGATAAACTACTGTGGCCTAATAGCTCTTGGACTGCTCGTAAATCGCCAGAAGACTCTAAAATATGCGATGCAAATGAGTGGCGCAATTTATGTGGATGAACTTGCGAGCTAATACCTTGTTTAATACCCCATTCTTGCATACGCAAACGAACTTGGCGTACAGAAATACGGTTTTTTTTGCTACTTAAAAATACCGCATGTTCATCTGCACCCATATACAGTGGGCGAACTGCCAGCCAGTTTTTTAATGCCTCAAGTGCTTTAGAGCCAACCGGTATTAGGCGTTCTTTTGCGCCTTTACCTCGCACTAATATTTCACCGCTACGAGTGTTTATATCTTGCGTATTAGTACCAACTAACTCGCTAATACGTAATCCTGATGAATACATCAGTTCCATCATGGCTTTATCACGAATGGCGAGCGGATCATCATCGGGGATTTCGAGTAAACGAGCCATTTGGTCAACATCAAGGTTTTTAGGTAAAGGTCGCGCAAATTTAGGGCCTTTTATACCCTGTGCCGGATTGTGGTAATGCGCTTGCTCAGTAATGTTTTTTGCTTTTAAAAATTTATACAAACTACGAATGCAGCTTAATTTTAAGCTGATTGTTCTGCCGCTTAACTGTTTTGCGCGCAGTGCCATACTGTAACGGCGAATATGCTCGCTTTGTACCGCGAACCAATTGTCGCATAGCTTATTAAAATACAAGGCGGCAAAACCTAATTGGCTGACATACTGATTGACGGTGTGCGCCGAATACTGGCGTTCAAATTTTAAGTAATCACTAAATAATGTAATGGGTGTACGCCAGCTATCGCTTAAGTCGCTTATATTTGGCGTGTTATCGCTCATGCCAGTTCCAGTAACCGTATTTGCAGTGAGCGTACAAAGTCTAATACAAATAAGTTATCTTGTGAGGGCTCAAAGTGGTTTTCATCGTGGCTGCCAAAAGCCAAAATTGCGTAGGGATTACTCGGCTCACCAATTAAATAAAGTGCGGTCGATTGAGTGTCATTGTTAAAGAGTAAGTCGCGTTCTTGCTGATTTACACGGCCTAAATAATGATTACTATCAGATAGTCTGTGCTTTACTAGCTCTTCAAAGGCGCTGTCGTATCTAACGAGTTTGCACTCATTAATAGTCGGGCTCATACAAATAATATTGCGTAAGTTACTGGCCAGCGTATTAAAGTCGTAATTACTCCACAGCTGCCGGTGGCATTGACTAAATAAACGATAAACCAGTTCATTCTGGGTTGCATTTTTGCTCATGCTGTCTATTTGATTTTTTAGCTGTGTATTGTGCTCGCGTAATTGGCGCTGCTGAATATGCACTAATGAAGTCGCCCCCTGTACTTGCTGTTGTAACTCAAGTTGCGCTAATAACTCAGGTTGATTAATTAAAAAATCAGGATGCTGTTGTAAGTAATCTATTACTTGCTGTTTAGTTAATTCACTCATAGTGCCACTTGCCCATCAAATACATGTTCAGCGGGGCCAGTCATACGCACTGGATGGCCTTCGCCACTCCAGCGAACTTGTAAGCTACCGCCGGGTAAATCAACTTGTACTGTGCTGGTGAGCTTATTTTGGATAAAGCCAATCACCATGGCGGCACACGCGCCGGTACCGCAAGCAAGTGTTTCGCTTACACCACGCTCCCATACTCTGAGTTTAATGTGTTCTTGAGAGATAACCTGCATAAAGCCAATGTTCGCGCGCTGCGGGAAACGTTCATGGTTTTCAAGCAATGGGCCTAGGGTATCCACTTGGGCTGTTTCTATATCGTCTACTTCCATAACACAATGCGGGTTGCCCATAGATACGGCACCACTAAAAACGGTATGTTCTTCTGCGCGAATAATGTAAGTCAGCTCACGTTTGGTTGCTTTGAGTGGAATTTTACTCGGCTCAAAATTAGGGTGGCCCATATTAACCGTTACTTGACCGTCTTTTTCAATATACAGGGTGAGATTACCTGACTTAGTCGACACGCTAATCTTATGTTTATTGGTTAAGCCTTTCATGCGTACAAAGCGGGCAAAGCAACGCGCACCGTTACCACATTGTTCTACTTCGTGGCCGTCAGCGTTAAAAATACGATAGTGAAAATCGAGATCCGGTGAGTAAGGGGCTTCAACCATCAGTAGTTGGTCAAACCCAATGCCAAAATGGCGATCGGCCAGCTTTTTGATTTGATCACGGGATAAAAAAACGTTTTGTGTAATATTATCAATCACAACAAAGTCGTTACCTAAGCCGTGCATTTTGGAAAAATTAACTAACATAGCGCTCTAATTCGGTTTTGCTCTGTGCTAATCATGCCACAGAGCAGCTAGTTGGCAAAAACGTTTATGGTAAAACTTTCTCACCTTGGTATAAGCTTTCGATAGTTTCGCGTTCGCGAATAAGGTGATGTTGCTCACCATCAACCATTATTTCAGCAACCCGTGGGCGTGAGTTATAATTTGAACTCATAGTAAAACCATAGGCTCCAGCACTTCGCTGTACTAATAAATCACCTTGTTTGAGTGCTAATGGGCGGTCTTTACCTAAAAAGTCACCTGTTTCACACACCGGCCCAACTACGTCGTAATTATGGGTCGGTGTTTCGTCATCACGCACTGATACAGGAATAATTTTTTGCCATGCTTGATACAGTGATGGGCGCAACATGTCGTTCATACCCGCATCGACAATCGCAAAATATTTGTCTTGGTTTTGTTTAATAAACTCAACTTGTGTTACTAAAATCCCCGCGTTTGCGGCAATGGCTCGCCCTGGTTCAAAAATCAGTTCTAGGTGACGGTAATTCGCAAGGCGTTGCGTTACTTGTGCTGCATATTCACTTGGATGCGGGGGTTGCTCATCATCGTAGGTTACTCCAAGTCCTCCACCAATATCTAGATGGCTTAGCTCAATACCTGCATTCTTTAACTCATCAATTAATACCAGTAGTTTCTCAAGCGCCTCTAAAAACGGTTTGGTTTGTGTAAGCTGTGAGCCAATGTGGCAATCTACGCCAACAATCGTTAAGCCAGGTAACGACGCAGCATGTTGATACACGCTTAAAGCAGATTCGATACCAATGCCAAACTTGTTCTCTTTAAGCCCAGTAGAAATATATGGATGTGTTTTGGCATCAATATCGGGGTTAACGCGAATAGAAATTGGCGCGTCTAAATTAAGCTCGCAGGCCACTTCAGAAATGCGCTCAAGCTCTGAGATTGACTCAACATTAAAGCATTTAATACCCAATTCTAACGCATAAGCAATTTCGTCAGCCGTTTTAGCAACCCCAGAAAATACCACTTTATTAGCAGCGCCTCCGGCTTTGATCACCCGAGCTAATTCGCCTTTTGAGACAATATCAAAACCTGCACCAAGTCGTGCCAATATATTTAACACCGCAATATTTGAATTTGCTTTGACGGCATAACACACTAGGCTTTTGTGATCTTTAGCCGCATTAGCAAACGCTAAATAATGGCGTTCAAACGTGGCTCTTGAATACACATAACACGGCGTACCATAGTGTTGTGCAATAGTGGCTACGCTGACATCTTCAGCAAATAGTTGGTTGTTTTTATAATTAAAAAAATCCATTTATTGCTCCTGTTGTTGCTCTACGGGTGTTTGTTTATTAGGGGTGTCAGTTGGCTGGTTTTGTTCAGCAGGCTGCTCGGGTAAGTACAGCGGGCCGCTTTGACCACAGCCAGCTAACGCACACAACAATACGGTGCTGATTAATAGTTGTTTTAATTGTAAGGTATATGTCGCTTTCATTAGATTAATACGGTTGCTGGCTTTATAATCGCAGAGTAACAGAATATCTAAAAAATGCAGCTATTCGCGGATGATTTTATTCCTGTTACACTAGCTCTATAAACATGCACCCATTATTTAGGCGCCTCGCCTGCAAAGGAAATTAACGATGACTGATCACGAATATCACCAGTTAGCAGAAGCTCTTATGTTCACTATTGAAGAACAAGTTGATGATTGTGAAGCAGATTTAGATTATGAATCGGCTCAAGGTATTTTAGAAATTATTTTTCCAGATCGCAGTAAGATTGTGATTAATAAGCAAGCCCCTTTGCACCAGGTATGGGTAGCAACAAAATTCAATGGTCATCATTTTGAAATGCGTGATGGTCAATGGATTGATAACCGCTCGGGTGCAGAGTTTTGGAGTTTCATCAATGAAGCGTCAACACGTCAAGCGGGTCAAGAAATTAAGTGGCAATCAACGCTATGAGTTTAGGGTTTGTAGAATACCCGGCACAAAGTGCCCATAAAGCCACGGTGATTTGGCTACATGGCTTAGGTGATTCAGGTGATGGTTTTGCACCTGTTGCCCCGCAGCTCGACTTACCTACTGAGTTAGGAGTGCGTTTTATTTTTCCGCACGCGCCTATGCAGGCTGTTACAGTTAATGGCGGTATGCAAATGCGCTCATGGTACGACATTAAATCTATGGATTTAGATAAACGTGCCGATGAGCAAGGGGTTAGAGAATCAGCTGCAAAAGTTGAGCAACTCATTACACAAGAAATTGCTAACGGCATACCTGCCAGTAAAATTATTTTAGCGGGTTTTTCGCAAGGTGGCGTTGTATCGCTTCATTTAGCACCGCGTTTAGAACAAAAGCTGGCTGGTGTAATGGCGCTGTCAACCTACATGTGTGTGCCACATAAATTGGCCGATGAAGCAAAACAAACACAGTTAAATATATTTATGGCTCATGGTAGCCAAGATGACGTTGTACCGCATAGCGCGGGTAGAAGTGCGTTTGAAGTATTATCAACGCATAACATGGATGTAAGTTGGCAAGAATACCCAATGGGGCATCAGGTTTGTACACAAGAGTTACAAGCTGTGCGCCAATGGTTAATTTCTCGCTTAAGTTAGTTTAGGAGCCGCTGAGGGTCAAAATGAGTCAAAAAATAGTAATAACAGCAAATGTAAAACGCGAACCATCTACTAGCAAACCCAACGTGAGCTATGAGTGGCATTGGCGTCGGATTGTGAGTATTTCTATGTTGGTGATTATGACCTCTGCAGCGGTTATTTACGGCCTGTCTAGTGCTGTAAATGCTGATCAAGGGACGCCGCATCCTAATGAGCAGTCTGATTTAACTGAGCAACAAACAGCAATTGTGTCGCTAAGCGATGATAATGCAGCATCAGTAGAGAGTGAAAAAGCCACAGATGCTGATGAGGAGCCGGTGAGCAGTGTCGCGATTGCAGACCCTAAAACCTTTTCCTCAGTTGAGCAAAAATCAGCTTCTATTACTGAACCGGTACCATCGGAGCCTGAAGTTCAACAAAGTATTATTAAGCAAGAAGTAGAGCCAACGATCACTGCTGAGCCTGAAGAAGCAACCATTGCAGCAATAGACACTCAAGCCCCTGAAGTTGAGACTGTTAGTGCAAAGCCAGTTGAGCAAAAGAAATTTGCTGCATCTGCACATATTGCTAGTGTAGCTGTGGGAGCCAAAATAGATACAGCCACAATTAGCCGTGCAGTTCTGACTCGCAGTGTCAGTAACCGTGAGCCAACCAATGTATTTGCCGCCGATGTGCGTTTAAATCAATTTGAAGAGTCGCTGTCATTTTTTAGTGAGCTTAAAAACTTACAGGGCCAGCAGGTAAAACATGTGTGGCTATTTGAAGGTGAAGTAATGGCTGAAGTGGCACTTAAGGTCACTTCTCCGCGTTACAGAACGTACTCAACTAAAAATATTATGGATGCTCAATTAGGGCATTGGCGCGTTGATGTAGTTGATGAAAGCGGGCTGCTCATCGCTCAAAAAGAATTTAGAGTTTTAGCAAATTAAATAGCCTTAGATTGAATAAGTTTTAATTCTAAAAGCTAGTAATTATTAATGGATATTTTATGACTGAAAAAACAAAGTTAGTTCGCATTGCCACTCGTAAAAGTGCATTGGCACTCTGGCAGGCTGAATTTGTAAAAGCGCAGCTAGAGCATTTTCATGATGACGTGCGTGTAGAGCTCGTGCCAATGTCGACTCAAGGTGACATTATTTTAGATACACCGCTAGCTAAAATTGGCGGCAAAGGTTTATTTGTAAAAGAACTAGAGCAAGCCATGCTTGATGGCCGTGCAGATATTGCTGTGCATTCAATGAAAGATGTACCAGTAGAGTTTCCGGATGATTTAGAACTGCACGTTATTTGTGAGCGTGAAGACCCGCGTGATGCGTTTGTATCAAATAACTTTGCCAATATTGATGTGCTACCACAAGGCGCTATTGTGGGGACTTCAAGTTTACGTCGCCAGTGTCAAATTAGAGCGCTGCGTCCGGATTTAGAAATTCGTGACTTACGCGGCAATGTCAATACACGTTTAGCAAAGCTTGATAGCGGCCAATATGATGCCATTATACTCGCAGCAGCAGGGCTAATTCGTTTAGAGATGGGCGAGCGTATTCGTGACTTTATTGAACCAGAAGTGTCGTTACCTGCTAATGGCCAAGGCGCTGTAGGCATTGAGTGTCGTATAGATGATAGCGTGACAAAAGCATTATTAGCGCCACTTGAGCATAGCGAAACACGTATTCGCGTTAACGCTGAGCGCGCAATGAACCGCCATTTAGAAGGAGGCTGCCAAGTGCCAATTGGTGCGTATGCATTGGTTGATGGTGAGCAAGTACACTTACGTGGTTTAGTCGGTGCGATTGATGGCAGTGAAATTTTACGCGATGAAATTAGTGGTCATGTTGATGATGCTGAAAAGTTAGGTATAGAGCTGGCTAAAAAATTATTAGCACAAGGCGCAGATAAAATTCTAGCTGACGTATATCGAGACGCATAATGAAACATATCTTGATAACTCGGCCCGAAGGAAAAGGCGCAGCCCTTGCACAGCAACTTGAGCAAGCGGGTTATCAAGCGTCTTTATATCCAGTTTTAAAAATAACCTACTTAACGCCGACAAGCGTTGAATTAAGCCCGTTGGTAAACGCCGACAAAATTATTTTTGTTTCACAGGATGCGGTGCATGCATTAAATGCACTTAAGCCTGCAATTAATACCAAAGCGCAGTTTTATGGGGTGGGCCAACAAACAGCTGATACCATTTATGAAGTATTTGGTGTGCGAGCTGCATTACCAAAACAACATGACTCTGAGGGGTTACTTGCGCTTAAGTCATTGGCTGACGTTGATGGCAGTAATATTGTGCTGGTAAAAGGTATTGGCGGGCGACCTGAAATAGCAAAAACCTTGAAGCAACGTGGTGCTTATTTAAATAATTGTGTGGTGTATCAACGTGAGCCGGTAGAGCCTAGTTCAGCTAACTGGATAGACCACTGGCAAAGCCTTAATGTACACGGTATAGTCATTACAAGTAATGCTGCAGTTGACGCTATATTTAATACTATTACGCCAGCGCAACTAACGTGGTTACAACAGTGCGAGTTTTATGTTGCCAGTGAGCGCATTGGTGCTTATTTACAGCAACAAAAAATAAATTCGACCCATATACACACTGCGGCAGGAGCTAGCGACCACGCTATGTTTACCTGCATTAATCAGCAAGGTAGCAAAATGAGTGAACAGTCAGCGACGCCAAAAGCAGAAAAAGAAGCACAGCCAATAGCAAAGAACACTTCTAATACGACTAAAAGTGACTCTGCAAAAGCGAATAACCAAACGCAGAGCACTCCTCAAAAAGTAAGTAAAGTAGGTAGCGTTGCGTTAGTGATTTCCTTGCTTGTTGCCAGTGGCGTGGGTTATGAGTTTTATCAAAAACTCAATGCCGGTAAAGTGCAAAATTTAGCGGTAAATGCATTAACAGAGCAAAATAAGATATTGCAGCAAGAGCTGCAAACGCTTAAGTCTGAGCAGCTCAGTTTGCAACAAGCACTGCTTAATAGCGAAGAGCAAATCGCTATGGCACTCAATGAAAATTCTGTAAAAAATCAACAAGCATTAAAAGCCGCGCTACAAAAGGTACAACAAAGTGGTAATACATTAAACCCACAAGAAGTGACTAGCTTGCAACGTATGGCTGAGTTTAAACTGTGGGCAGAGCAAGATTACTCAGGCACGAGTGCCGTGCTTAAACGTTTAGATTCATTGTTAAGCGACCACTCTGGTACGCTTGAGTTGCGCCAAGCAATTACACAAGATATTCAAACACTCGACAGTATTAAACCGGTTGCGACAGAGGCGATTTATTTACAATTAAATAGCGTAATAAAACGTATTGATGACTTAGTATTTAATGCGGTTAATTTGCCTGAAGAGGCGAGTATAAGTGATGAGAACGCACTCTCTGAAGATGTTAGTGATTGGCAGCAAAATATTCGTAATAGCTGGAATAAAATAGTCGATAGCTTTATTACTATTCGCCATCACGAAGGCGTATTAATTGAGCCGTTATTAACTGACCGAGAGCGCCATTTAATTACCCAGCGTATCAAGCTTAATATTACCCAGGCGCAAGACGCATTAATGAGTAAGCAAGCAAGTATTTATTTTAACGCTTTGAATGATACAAAACGTTTGGTTAATGAATACTTTAAGCAAGATGACGATGCGACAAAGGTGGTAATACAGACCTTAGCCAATCTTGAAAAAGAATCGCTTAACTTTAATCCTCAAGTAACACTGCAAAGCACTCAGCAAGTGAAGGAGTGGGCACAATGATAGGACTGATTATTTTCATTGTCGCGATTGTGTTGGTGCTAGCGATTACCCCTTTTGTGTTAGATGAAAAAGGTTATGTGCTGATTTCATTTAACAATACCACTATAGAAGGCACAATTGTTTCATTTTGTATAATGGCAGTACTGAGTGCAGCGGCTTTGTATTTAACTTACAAGCTAGTGCGTTATTGTTTATCTATTTACAGAAACACTAAGCATGGTTTTTTTGCACGAAGCCAAGAGCGTAAACATGCAGCTATAGAGCACGCATTGTGGAGTCTCATTAATGATGATTACGAGCAAGTAGACAGTGCGCTATCAAACAATAGTGTGCCACCTAAATTTACCGATATACGTTTAGCATTATTAGCAAAAGCGGCACTGGCAAATAATCAACCCGATAAAGCGCTTGAGCGTTTGTTTGAAATCAGCCCAGAGCAACAACTTAAAGTGGCTAAACTGTGGTTAGCTAGTGGCGACAGCAGTGTTATTGAACCGCAAATACGGGTGGCTGCAGAATCTAAAAAAGCCACGGTGCTTGATTTGAAATTGTACACCGAAGTGTTAGTGCAACAGCAGCATTTTAAATTGCTTGAAGACTTTTTACCGCGTTTATTACGCAAAAGCGCCTTGAGTGATACCCAGTGGCAGCAAGTGTTTTTAGCTTATTTTGCAGCGCAGGCAAGTGATGAGTTAACCACTAAATACCAACATTTAGGTAAAAAATTGCAAGCGCATGCGTATACGGCTTATTTAACCCAAATGGCTAAAACCGGGCAATTAGCAAGCATTGAAAATGAGCTAATTAAATTGCTTAAGCACAATAAACAACATGACCAACTGGCTTACATTTTAAGTGAAGCTGCCCCAAGTAATGCTTATAAGTTGCAATCAGGCATTCAAGAGCGACTAAAAAAAGATGAGCATAATAATGCGTTACTATTAGCGTTGGCGTGTTTAGCCAATGCGCAAGGTGATTATGATTTAGCTGCGCGAGTATTCGATAAAGCGCTTAATAGTGAAAATAAATCACAATACCGACAACAAGCTATATTAAGCTATAAGCACAGTGCACAATTAGATAAGGCACTTGTACTCTACCAATAATCAATTATAGTTATAAATCAATAATAAAAGCGCAGGGGCGGCGGTTGTGAAAAATGTATTTACACTTTCCTTTAGCCTCGCATGCGCTTACTTCTTTAGCGGTTACCTGAGTAATTTTTTATTTGCTGTTAATGGTTACGCGGTTGCCTCTTGGCCTCCTGCAGGTATTGCACTAGCGAGCTTTTTACTATGGGGGCGTCGCGCTTATGTGGGGATTTTTGCAGGCGCTGCTTTTGTTAATTTAATTCACTTAGACAATGCTGCTGATATTTTAAACTGGCAAGTATTATTGCAAGCTATTGGCGTCAGCTGTGCTGTATTTTCTCAGGCCTGGCTGGGTGCATTCCTCATTACCAAAGTTATTAAAGCGCCTCTTAATTTATCTTCCCTTAAACTCAGCATTCAAAGCTTGATGATTGGTGGACCGCTGTGTTGCGTCATAGCTGCTGGGTCAGGAACCATTCTGCTTGTTTTTAATCATATAATTAGCTCATCTGCTGCGCTTAGTACCTTTATTACCTGGTGGGTTGGTGACTCAATAGGGGTACTGATTTTTACCCCTTTAGTACTGGCTGTATTTAACTATTCGCAGTTACGTCATCGGCTTCAAGTTATTTTGCCTGCGTTACTTATTTACGCCATTATCAGTGTTAGTTTTTATGGTGCGGCTAGTGTAAAAAAACAAAAAGACATTCAAAAACAAGAAGCTAAAGTGATGATGACGCAAAGTGCCATTAATCAAAGGTTAGATGAAGTGGCTGCCCATCTATCTTTGTTAGGCGCATTTTTAGCAAGTAGCGAACAAGTTAGTCTTGATGAGTTTAATCATTTTACCTCTAAGCAGTTGAGCTACAGTGAAGAGATTTTAGCGTTAAATTGGGTACCAATCATTACTGCCAATTCTATTAATGAATCTACTAAATGGGACAAAAGTGTCGTTATAAAACAAAGAATGGCGAATGGACAATGGCAAAAAGCACCCTCTAGTAATATTTATTACCCCATAAAATACATTTACCCCTTAAAGAATATGCAAGATCTGTTGGGCTTTGATTTGAGCTCTGATGTGGGTATTCGCGACGCCCTTAATAAAGCAAAAATTCTTAATGAGTTGGTACTGAGTGAGCCATTTAAGCTAGCCCCTACAGACGAGGAATTAAGCGTACTTTTTATTTCCCCTGTGTTTGGAGCCCCTGATATTGAAGGCGATTTTAAAGGGTTTGTAATTGCCCTAGTGAGTTTAGCTAAGTTATCTGAGGCACTCTCGTTTGATAGTCGTGGTGAAGTTGCGATTAGTTTTACCGATATAAATAAAACAGATAACCAGCAACCCCTTTATGTAGCAGAACATAGTGCAATGAAGTTGTTAAAAGACTATCAATTGTTAATTGGTCATCAGTTATGGCAAGTAGAAATATACCAGCCTAAGACGCAATCAACCTGGCTAATTTATTGGTTAGCACAAATAGTAGGAATGTTGTTTGTTTGGCTACTGATTATGTTTTTAATTTCAGTGGTAGCCACTAATGTTCGTATACGGGAACAAGTTGCAAAGCAAACACTGACTTTGCGCCAGGAAAAGAAAAAAGCTGATGAAGCCAGTGAGATAAAAAGCCAGTTTTTAGCCAATATGAGCCACGAAATTCGCACTCCAATTAATGGTATCAAAGGCATGCATTACTTAGCACTGCAACAGCAGGACTGGCCGCAAGCGAAAGCTTACATAGAGCAAGCTGATGGTGCGGTCAGCGTATTATTGAGAGTGCTTAATGATGTGCTTGATTTTTCAAAAATGGAGGCGGGTAAACTTGAGTTAGTGCAGGAGCCTGTGGAGTTAAAGTCTCTAGCAAAAGAAGTTATGAGTTTAATGCAATTTGAAGTCAGTAATAAGTCTTTGTCGCTACAAGTTGAAGTCGACCAGGACGCTCCTTTAGTTGTTAATACTGATCCTATTCGTTTAAAGCAGGTACTGCTTAATTTATTAAATAATGCCGTTAAGTTCACTACTAAGGGCAGTGTCACATTAAAAATTTGGCAGTCAGCAAAAATGACTTATTTGAGTGTCAATGACACGGGGATTGGGATTAGCGAGAAAGCACAAAAACAGCTATTTAACCCTTTCTCTCAGGCTGATAGTTCAACCTCACGCCAGTTTGGTGGTACAGGGCTTGGTTTAAGTATTTGTAAAAAATTAGTGGAATTGATGGGAGGAGCAATTGATTTAAAAAGTAGTGAGGGTCACGGCTCTACGTTTACCTTTAGTTTACCGCTTCATTCACCATTACCTAAAGCACAATATTATTCAGGTAAGTTAGATAAAATAGATATTAGCAATTTAACATTGGCGAAGTATCGTTTACTGCTAGTTGAAGACAACCCATTAAATCAACATGTGGCTACGGCTATTTTAAAAACCAAGCAGGGTGTTGTAGATATTGCTAATAACGGCCTTGAAGCGATTAAAATGCTAAGCGATAAAAAGTATGACTTAGTGTTGATGGATATTCAAATGCCGCAAATGGATGGCTTACAGGCAACGAAAGTGATTCGTAATGAGTTAGGTTTTTTAGATTTACCCATTATTGGCTTATCTGCTAATGCGCACGAACAAGACGCTAAAAAAGCGGTTAATGTGGGTATGGATAACTATATAACCAAACCTATTGATGCTGATGCACTGTTTAAAATGATTTGGTTTTATTTATCACGTTAGAGATTAAGCCACTCTTTTATATAAAAAGCAGACATAAGACCTCCTAGCGCTAATTTAAATATTCTACACTTGAAATATTACTATACCTGCGTATCATTCGCGCAATTTTAATTCAACCGAGTAGCTATTATGATCAATAGAAAAATACCTTTGCTAGATATTCACCGTCATTTAGATGGTAATGTACGCGCGCAAACCATACTAGAACTTGGTCGTCAGTTTAATATCGCTTTACCCGCGGACAATGTTGAAGCACTTATTCCTCATGTTCAGGTTATTGATCCTGAACCAAACTTAATGGCATTTTTACAAAAGCTTGATTGGGGAGTGACGGTACTAGGTGATTACGATGCCTGTAGACGCATTGCGATAGAGAATATTGAAGATGCGCAAGCGCAAGGCCTTGATTACGTAGAGCTGCGTTTTAGCCCTTATTATATGGCACAAAGCCAAGGCCTACATCCTCAAGGGGTTGTTGAGGCGGTGGTTGATGGTATCCGCAGTGCAACAAAAGATGCTGATATAAAAGCAAACTTAATTGGTATTTTATCTCGTACATACGGTGTTAAAACCTGCCAGCACGAGTTAGACGCGTTACTTGCCTTTAAAAATGACTTAGTCGCCGTAGATTTAGCCGGTGATGAAATTGGTTACCCTGGCGAGCTGTTTGTTGATCACTTTAAACAAGTACGTGATGCGTATTTAGCTGTTACTGTGCATGCTGGTGAAGCGTTAGGTGCGCCAAGTATTTGGCAAGCATTAAACGAGCTTGGTGCAAGCAGAATAGGCCATGGTGTTAAAGCGATTGAAGATCCCAAACTAATGGATTATTTACGCGATAACCGCATTGGTATTGAATCATGCTTAACCAGTAATATTCAAACCAGTACAGTGAATGATTTAACCAAACATCCACTTAAGCAGTTTTTAGATCATGGCATTTTAGCCTGCCTTAACACGGATGACCCAGCTGTTGAAGGCATTGAAATTGAGTACGAGTACGCAGTGGCAGCACCAAAAGCAGGTTTGTCACAAGCCGATATGGAAAAAGCGCAAGCGAATGCGCTTGAAATTGCCTACTTAAGTGACGCTGATAAAAGTGCACTTAAAGCCAAAGTAGCACAGCGTTAAATTGCTTATATTAACCTGAACTCTGGTTAAGATATTTATTAACAATGCCACTGTTTACAGTGGCATTTTTTATATGTGCGCATTACAACTAACGTAATTATTATAAAGTGCTTTTAATATATCGGCACGGCTGATCATACCTACCACTACACCGCCATCGATTACGGGATAATTTTTAGGTTTACCGGGCTTCATTTGTTCTGCTAATTCCATAATATTGGTATCGCCGTGCACGGTTACCACATCTGTTTGCATCAACTGCGATACCTTAACCATACCATCACAAAAATAACTGCTTTGCATTAAGGGTTTAAGTAACTCCTGTTCTGAGATAAAGCCAACAAGCACCTTATTATCATCAAATACCGGTGCGCCAAGTAGTTTAAATTTTTGTAGCTCAGCAATGGCTGTGGTCATTTCTGTATTAGGGGTGATATGAGGCAACTTGTGTTGCATAAAATCTTTTACTTTTGTATTTAACATTTAGGTTTCTCCCGCTTAATGTTCTATACAAAGTATGGTTTATAGATTGGATTTTAGGAAATTGTTTATGTTGATGAGCTTAATAGGTAATAACAATCATAGTTCTAGCAATTAAAACAATTAAGGCACCCTAAGGTGCCTTAAAAATAATGCATTTGCTTTTATTTTATAAAAGCAAATGCATCCGCGTACATGTTTTCGCGAATGGCGCCATGATTTATAAAATCATCACGTACTATGCCAATCATGTCAAAACGACCTGCCATATAAATATCGTAAGGTTCTAACGACATAATATCGCTCATCACCGCTTTATGTACATAACCAGTGTGGCCAGTCCAGCTGTCGGTAGGATGTTCTACTACAGGAATAAATTTAAAGTTTTTACGGCTATCTGCCCATGCTTGCATTTGCGTATGAGCATACAGCGCCGACTCTTCTTTTACACCCCAGTAAAATAGCACCGGGCGCTCACAGTTGATTTCAGCTAAATGCTCAGCCATTGACTTTGCGTAAGAAAAACCAGTACCGCCGGCGAGTAAAATAATTGGACGCTCGCACTGCAAACGCAGCTGAGAAATACCTAAACCCGCTTCAATAGTTACGGTTTGGTTATCGTTGTGGGCACTACGAAGGTGCTCTAATGACTGCATCGCATAAGAGTCTGCGTTTGATGCGCCAATGTGTAATTCTAAAGCATCCGTTTGTGAAGGGCGACTCGCGATTGAAAACGCGCGTTTATCTTTCTCACCTAAAACCAATTGTAAATATTGGCCAGCTTCAAATGCTACAGGCTGTTGCGGCTTTAAAATAACTTTATGAACAAATTCTGTTAGTGGGCTGATAGAGACAACTTCAGCGAGTAATGTTTGCATGTTTTACCTTAAATTAGCGGATACGCACTTTATTTGAGCAATAATAGCATATCCGCAGGGTGAGTTTATAGCCTAGGGCCCTAGACCAAAGTCGTTAAAGAATATCTAAGCTATCCCAAAGTTCATCAACGCGATCTTTAGTCGCTTGATCCATGACAATAGGTTCGCCCCATTCGCGAGTTGTTTCACCTGGCCATTTATTAGTTGCATCCATGCCCATTTTTGAACCTAGGCCCGATACGGGCGATGCAAAATCTAAATAATCAATTGGCGTGTTTTCAATTAACGTGGTGTCGCGCGCAGGGTCCATACGAGTAGTGATAGCCCAAATTACATCGTTCCAATCTCTAGCGTTAATATCATCATCACAGACAATAACAAATTTAGTGTACATAAATTGTCGTAGGAATGACCAAACTCCCATCATTACGCGCTTGGCGTGACCTGGGTATTGCTTTTTCATTGTCACCACAGCCATGCGGTAGGAACAACCTTCTGGCGGCAAATAAAAATCGACAATTTCTGGAAACTGCTTTTGTAAAATTGGCACGAATACTTCGTTTAGTGCCACCCCTAAAATAGCCGGCTCATCCGGCGGACGGCCAGTAAAAGTACTATGATAAATAGGGTCTTTACGATGTGTAATATGGGTGACCGTCATGACTGGGAAATCATCGACTTCGTTGTAGTAGCCTGTGTGGTCGCCATATGGACCTTCCGGCGCCATCTCTCCTGGCATAATATGCCCTTCAAGTACGATTTCTGCACTGGCTGGTACTTGTAAATCATTCGAGATTGACTTAACTACTTCAGTTTTACTACCACGTAGTAAACCTGCAAAGGCATATTCGCTTAGTGTATCTGGAACGGGGGTAACAGCGCCTAAAATAGTCGCAGGATCTGCACCTAATGCCACCGAAACAGGGTAGGGCTGACCAGGGTGTTCTTTACACCACTCTTGAAAATCAAGCGCGCCACCGCGATGAGATAACCAACGCATAATGATTTTATTTTTACCCAATAGCTGTTGACGGTAAATCCCTAAATTTTGGCGCTTTTTGTGAGGCCCTTTGGTAACGGTTAAACCCCAAGTAATCAAAGGTGCAGCATCGCCAGGCCAGCAGTGCTGAATAGGAAGCTTAGTTAAGTCAACGTCGTCACCTTGTAAAATAACTTGTTGGCAGGGGGCTTTTTTAACTTCTTTAGCCGGCATATTAAGTACTTGCTTGAATACCGGAATTTGTCCGAGCGCTTCTTTAATGCCTTTTGGCGGCTCAGGTTCTTTTAGAAATGCGAGTAATTTTCCTACTTCACGTAATTCACTCACATCTTCTTGGCCCATACCCATAGCTACACGCTTAGGGGTACCAAACAAGTTAGCTAAAACGGGAATGTCGTACCCTTTAGGGTTTTCAAATAATAAAGCAGGGCCTTCGGCACGCAGTGTGCGGTCAGCAATTTCGGTCATTTCAAGATACGGGTCAATTTCTTGGCTGATGCGTTTTAACTCGCCTCGTTTTTCAAGTAAATCGATAAAATCGCGTAGATCTTTGTATTTCATTGTGGGCCGTTACTTAGCAAAAAGTTAAAAGTATTATACCCAGTTCATACAAGCCAAGTCATTAGCTGCGCTTAAAACTTAAAGCGCTCTACTGCACCTTTTAATGAGTGTGCAAGTTGATTAACGTCTTCACTTTCGCTTGCTAGGGTCGTTGCATTGTTGGCGTTTAAGGTGGCCTGCTCGGTTACCTTAGCCATTATTTGTTGAATATCGGTGCTGTTTGTAAGTTGTTCATGTGAGGCATGAGCAATCTCTTTACTCATAGCATTAACCGATACCAGCGTGCTTTTAATACGCTCAACGGCACTATTTAGTTCAGTGCTGTTTTCAACGCAGTGCTTAGCCTGTTGTTGCCCATCATTTATTTCAGTTTGAGTGGTTTGAGTATGCTGCTGTAGTGTGTTGATCATGGTGGTAATTTCGCTAGTAGAGCTTTGCGTACGAGCTGCAAGCGAGCGGACTTCATCTGCTACTACGGCAAACCCGCGACCATGTTCACCGGCCCGCGCCGCTTCAATTGCGGCATTAAGTGCCAGTAAATTTGTTTGCTCTGCAATACTGCTAATGGTATCGACAATGGCGCCAATTAGTTGCGTATATTGCGCTAATTCTTCTGTACTGCTTACTGCTCTATCTAAGCGGCTTAAAAGTGCCTCAATGCTTTGGCTATTATTGTTTGCAATGTCGTTTACGTCATTAGCAAATTGCGAGGCATTAGTAATTTCATCTGAAGTGCTTTGCGCTTGCTCGTATACGGCTTGTGAGCTTAGTAACATTTGCTGTGCTAATGAGGTTGCTTGTGCACTACGTTCCAGCTGTTGCTTAGCAACAATGGTCATTTGCTGGCCTTTTTCGCTGGTTTGAATCGCTGAATTATCGAGTTCGTAAGCGTCGTTACTAATGGCTTTTATTAAGTGAGTTAAATCATCACAAAGCTTATTAGTGTTGTGCATTAGCGTACCAAATTCATCTTTACTGTGGGGATTGCTACGCTGAGAAAAGTCACCTGAGGCTATGCGAGCAAGTTCTTTATTCACCTTTTTAAGCGGTTTTAGCATGGCGTTAGTAGTAAATACTGAAATAATAATCAGCAATGCAATTAATACAAACGCAATAATAATCACTAAGCTAGAGCCGGTATTAATCGCTGATTTAGCGCTATCTTGTAGAAAGTTAAAGCGCGTGTCAGCCAGTTTATTAAGCTCAATCAATTGATTTTCAATACTAATAAAGGCGTTTTGAAAGCTTTCAAAACGCTGATCAACTTTGTCTTTATTATTGAGCACAGTATTTTGCAATGCATACAGCCCATTAGGATTATTTAATAAGCTACTTAAATCATCAAATGCTGTAATAAGCTCATTTGTGTTGAGTTTATTAGCAATTGGGGTGGCTTGTTGCTCTAAGTAACTAAGATTAGATTTAATATTGTCGAGTAAAAAAGAGGTATCTTGCTGATGATCGTTTATATTTTCTGACGTGGTTATTTGCCCAATTCCTTTGACATTATTATTTAAAGTAAATAATAAATCATCAACACGAGTCGCTGTGCCAAATACTGCATTCAAAAGTGATTGCTGGTTGCTCGCCACGTTTATGAGCTCTATATCAAGTAAGCGGTTACTGAGTTCACGAAGTTGTTCATTAAACGTAATTGTTAGTGCTGCGGCTGAGCTTTGCGCCTTAAAGCGTTGCTCTTTTGCTGCAAGCATGTCGTTGCTTATTGTATTTAGCTTGGTGAAGTCATTATTAATAGTAACGAGTAATGTTTGCATGCCTTGCTGCTGGGCAACTTGCGCTTTGAGTGTTTCTAATTTACTAAAAAACTGCGTTTGTTCGGCGTGCGCCTGTTTTTTATTTTCCAGCAGTAAATTAAGTTTAGTTTGGCTATAAGCAATGGCATTAAATTTAGTAATAGAAAGGAGTGATAAGCGCAGATCTTTACTCGCTTGTTGTACAGGCACTGCCAAGGTTTCTATACGCGTGTTAGTAGTACTAATTTGATTTAGCGACCAGTAAAAAAATAGACTGCTAGTAAGCATTAACAAGCCAATGGCTGAAAAGGCTAAAATTATTTTATGTTTGATGGCAAGAGATTGCATAACTTTATCAACAATATTAAGACTTTTGTTAGTGTAGCAAGTTTTTTAATGCGATGTTAGTCATTGGTTAACCAGTGTTGCAGTGATACTTTTTACCTTTAATTATTAGCATGGCTTGCTCGCCTTTGCTCCAAAATAACACCTCTTGATTAATGTATTTACTGCCTGAAGCACTCACCTCATGATTCAACATATAATCATGATCATAAAAGCTCAACTTTGCTTGTTTGTTGCTAATAATATCAAGTTTTGCAGGTGCGCTATTGCATATATAGTTATTAATGCTTGGCTGCTTATTGCATGCAGTCAGGACTATTAAAGCAATAATAACGGTAGTGTGTTTTATTGGTTTCATCATTTATCTATTTCATCGGCTGTTAATTAGGAGCTTAGCAAAGCTAAATTAACCGTTGGTGAAAATATCGCTTTACGTTATGTTTAAGATCTTATTTTTAGTGAGGAAATGTCATGGCTGGCAGCAACCTTTTAACATTATTGGATGATATAACGACTTTGCTGGATGATATTGCGACCATGAGTAAAGTTGCGACAAAAAAAACAGCAGGGGTGCTTGGTGATGATTTAGCACTTAATGCGCAGCAAGTTACAGGGGTCACCGCCGATAGGGAGCTGCCGGTAGTATGGGCGGTAGCAAAAGGGTCGTTTTTAAATAAAGCGATATTAGTTCCTGCTGCGTTATTAATTAGTGTGTGGTTGCCTTGGCTAATTACTCCCCTTTTAATGATAGGTGGCTTATTTTTATGTTTTGAAGGCGCAGAAAAAGTATTTGCTCGTTTTTTACCTCATCATCAAGAAGCTATAGAGGATGGTGAAAATTTAGATTTGGCAGAGTATGAAAAGCAAAAAGTTAAAGGGGCAATTCGCACTGATTTTATTCTTTCCGCTGAAATTATTGTTATTACATTAGGTACGGTCGCAGGGGCGACATTAATGAACCAGGCGCTGGTATTGAGTGTGATTGCCATCATCATGACAATTGGCGTTTATGGACTGGTTGCAGGAATTGTAAAACTTGATGATGCGGGCTTATATTTACTTAATCAATCCAAACTTTCCGCAAGTAAGTTTAAAGAATTACTCGGCAAAGCCTTATTAGCTGCAGCCCCACGGTTAATGCAGTTTTTAGCCTTTGCGGGCACGGTGGCGATGTTTTTAGTGGGTGGTGGAATTTTAGTACACGCAATTGAGCTTTTGCATCATACCCAAGTGGATGTAACTCATTATGCGCAGTCGGTTGCTGGTAGCACGGGAGAAATACTAGCCCCTTTAGTATTTGACGGACTGTTAGGAATAGGTGCTGGTTTGGTTATTGTGATTATGCATGTCGCTTATACTAAGTTTTTTAAAACAAATAATTAGCGGTGGCAACGCTACTTTATTTTATTCGCACTGAGTTGTTTTGCATAGTTGCTCAAGTTCGTCTTTAGCTTTGCTATTACCTTGAGCAATGGCTTTTTTATACCAATAAATCGCCTGCTGAATGTTCTTTTTTGTACCTTGTCCATCACGATACATTTGAGCAAGATTTAGTTGACCCCATTGTGAGCCTGAGTTTGCTGCTAGGTTAAAGCTTTCAAGCGCTTCGTTATATTGCTTATCTTTATAGTAAATAATCCCTTGCTGATTATTCTCATCGAGCTTTAAGCCTTTATAAAGAGGCTTAGGTTTAGGTGGAAACATTACAAACCCGCCATAAAGCGAATATGCTTGTGGGCGTAGCACGTCAAATATAATGTCATCATCGTATAAACGTTTTATTTCATTACGAGGCAGGGTAATAGTTCGAGAGGAAAAATAATCTCTTTGTACTAATAAACTTGCACGCATCGCTGCGGTAATGGCGCTACTGCGCTTATAGCTGTAATTACTCACTTGAAACGTTATAAATTGCTCATCAAAGCTTAGCACTTGCGCAACTTTTAAATTAGTGAGAGTCCATGGTTCGTGAGTGAATTTATCGGCTTTGACTAAATAGGTATCATAAGCTTTTGGGGAGGTAAAATAGCTTTGTTTTAGTATTTCAGTGTTGAGATGCTTTTGGTAAAAAAATAACAGCCCCCACAGTAATAAAATTAATCCAACGCAGTATTTTGGTAGGCTAAGCTTTTCAAGCAGAGGTAACGTTTTAATATTGATAGCCTCACTATGTCCGCATTGATAGCACTCGCGTTTATAACTTAACTTTATCGGAAATATAGGAAAAATGGTAAAGCGTAAAAAGCGGCTTTGATTAACTAAGTGATAGCTGTTGCTTTTGCAGCCAGGGCAGCACTGAACGTGTGTAAAATGAGGAAATGACTGACTAGTATTGAAAAGCAACATAATAAGGCTCCTTGTTAATTTACAACTTTAGAGCAAGTGATAAATTAGTAAAGCAGCAAACTGTAAGTAATTATGTCATAAAGGATTAGTTTATAAAGCCCATACTTTTTAATATGGGCTTTATAAAGAATGAGCTTAGAAGCTAAATTGTGCGGCTAAACGCACGCTTGTGCCTTCACCTACGGTAACGTTATTTAAACCGCCACCGGCTAGGTAGTTTTTATCAAATAAGTTCTCGATGTTTAAACGTAAGTTAATATCTTTGTTACTTAAGTTAAGCTTGTAGGTTGCGCCAATATCAACACGCGTATATCCCTCTTTTGTTACGGTGTTAGCGTTATCGGCAAAACGTTCTCCTTCGTAAAACGCACCGGCATTAAAAGCAATAGCGTCGTTGAGTTCATAACGTGTCCATAAAGAGGCAGACCATTTTGGAGCATCAGTAGGGCGTTTGCCTTCTAATTTTTCATCGCGTTCATAGTTAGCATCTAAATACATGGTTGATGCCATAACAAATAAACGGTCAGTAGCGGCACCTTGAGCTGCAAGCTCAAAGCCTTTATGGCGTTGCTCACCTGCCTGTGTGGTGATGCTGGTTATATCACCGATAGGGTTAATAAGATCTTCGCTCACTAAGGTACCTGTTTTGCTAATATCAAATAAGGCACCGCTAAGCATTAATCGGTCATCAAACAGTTGCCATTTTACCCCAACTTCCTTTTGCTCAGAGGTAATAGCATCGAGCTTCATGCCATTATTAACATCACTTGTATTTACCAATGTTTCGTTTTGCGGCTCAAACCCTTCTGAGTAACTAGCATAAACAGTTGCAGAGGCATGAGGATGGTAAAGTACGCCAACCTTAGGTACGAACGATTCGTTATTGCTGTTTTCTTTACTTTGTTTATCGTAACGACCACCTAGCGATACTTGCCATTCTGGTGAGAATGAAATTAAGTCTTGGATATAAATCCCGTAATAGTTGTAAGCAGACGAGCTAATAGTGTCATCTGACTTGTAACTTATATTAGGGCGATTAGGCTCATTTTGACCGGCAGAAAAATTAATCGTATCAGCAGATGTACGTAATTGGCCGTAGTAATAATCCAGTGAGTTAGCGCCTATAAGTAATTGATGATGCACACCCAAGGTTTCAAATTCGCCAATGAAGTCAATAAAAGCAGTTTTAAACTGCCAATCATCAAAGCGATCGTAAGGACGTGACTGGTAACTATCACCTTCGATAAAGTCACTTGGCTTACGTGGTGCTGACTCAAAGCGCTGACGTTCAAACGTTTGCTCGTTGTAGCCTAAATTTACCTGCCAGTTGTCGGTTAAAAATACCTTAAAATCAATACCCATGTTTTCAACAGTAATATCGGTAAAGGCCCATGACATATCACGAATTGTTTTGTCATCGCCAATAATGTTGGCATCATTATCTATCCAAGCGCCAGTATCTAAGCCAGCTTCGTCATCAGTGCGATCATAATGCACGCGCACTAAGGCGTTATCGCTAATATCGTAATCAACCACTAAGGCACCTAAAAAGCGATCGCGTTCACGGTTATCACCGTTTTGGTATTCTCGCCAGTATTCAACATCTTGTTTTACTAATACACCGCGGGCACGTAGATCTTCAGCCTCGGTAAGTGCGCCGCCAGCATCAAGCATAAAGCGAGTTGAACCATGCTGATCAACATCGGCACTGGCATTAAATAACGTTTGCGCAGTCGGTTTTTTGGTTACCATATTCACTAGGCCGCCAGGCCCTGATTGCCCGTATAAAATACTTGAAGGGCCTTTAATAACTTCTACTTGCTCTAAAATCTCAATGGGTTGCTGGTAATGAGACCAATGCTGGTGGCCATCACGCAGGTAGCCGGTTGATGAACTTAATTCAAAACCACGTAAGTTAAACACTTCTCTGTTTCGTTGTTTAGAGCCCGGCGTTAAACTCGCGTCATTACTTAGCACTTCACCTAAGGTTGTTGCTAGTTGTTCATTAACTATGGTGTCTGTAATAACAGTGACTGACTGTGCGGTATCGAGTAATGAAGTAGAGGTTCTCATTGCACCACTGGCATTATCTACTTTGTAGTCGTTGAAGTAACTGCCTTTAACTTCAATACGTTCTATATTTGCGGTGTTGGCAAGTGCATTTGCAGAGGTGCTGGCTAAAAGTGCGATAAAAAGAGGGTTAAGTTTCATTAGTAGCTTCCGGCTTAGGATTATTAGAATAGTAAAACGCCGCAGATCTTAATGAAAATAACTATCATTTGCAATATCTTTATTTGCACTTTTAATCGTGCGTTGTTAATGGTTGCCAATTGTTAATTCTGCTATTATTAGCAGCATATTTATTGAGACTTTTCTCAAGTTATTTTTTGCTATGGAATTTACTGTGACTGCAACTGCTTTTTCATCGTTGGCCTTACCTTCAGGGTTAGTCGATAACTTATCGACACTTGGCTACACCCAAATGACGCCTGTACAGGCGCAAAGCCTTCCGCCTGTTTTAAGTGGCAAAGATATTATTGCCCAAGCAAAAACGGGTTCAGGTAAAACAGCGGCATTTAGTTTGGGCGTTTTAGCCAAACTGAATGTAAAACGCTTTCGTATTCAGTCGTTAGTATTGTGCCCAACTCGCGAGCTTGCAGAGCAAGTGGCGGTTGAGATGCGTAAACTAGCGCGCGGTATTCATAACATTAAGATTTTAACTTTGTGTGGCGGAGTTTCAATTGGCCCACAAATTGGCTCGCTCGAACATGGTGCACATATTATTGTGGGTACACCGGGACGAGTTGACGATCATATTCGTAAAGGTACATTGCGTTTAGATGATGTTGAAACTCTGGTACTAGATGAAGCCGATCAAATGCTTGATATGGGCTTTCAAGACACACTTGATGCCATAATTGAGCGCATTCCAACAAATCGTCAAACGTTGTTATTTAGCGCTACTTTTCCAAAATCAATCGAAGCGATTGCTAAGCGTGTACTTAGTAATCCAGAAATGATTAAAGTAGAAGAGCAGCAAGAAAAAAGCACGATTAAGCAATACTTCTACAAAATGGATAATAATAAACAGCGCTATCCAACGCTTAAGCTGCTACTTCTTAAATTTACCCCGCAAAGCTGTGTGGTGTTTTGTAATACTAAGGTTGAAACACAGCAAGTATGTGATGACTTAGCTGATGAAGGCTTTAGTGCGGTGGCACTGCATGGTGATTTAGAGCAGCGTGACCGTGAGCGCACATTGATTCATTTTGCCAACAAAAGTGCGTCTATTTTAGTGGCTACTGATGTAGCGGCGCGAGGCTTAGATATTGATGACATGGATATGGTGATTAACTATCACTTAGCTCACGATCCACAAACCCATGTACATCGTGTTGGTCGTACCGGACGAGCAGGTAAAAAAGGGATTGCGTGTTCTATTTACGGTGAAGCAGAGCAATTTAAAGTGGCTCAAATTGGTGACCATTACGAGCGTGACTTTACTCCTGAGCCAATGCCATCATATAACCTATTAGATAAGCCGCCATACAAACCTGAAATGGTGACGCTGATGATAGATGCAGGCAAAAAGCAAAAAGTGCGCGCGGGTGATATCTTAGGCGCACTAACTGGAAAAGACGGTGTTGCTGGGCGCCAAGTTGGCAAAATTAACGTGCTTGATAACGTGGCGTTTGTTGCGGTAGAGCGTAATTCATCTAAGCCAGCGTTACGCAAATTAACCGAAGGCAATATAAAAGGACGTAAAATACGTGCTCGTCGACTGACACGCTAGTTTTACATTTTAAGATGAGCAACTCGCCTTGAGTTGCTCATACTCTATTTTTAATTGTTTAAACACCTCATTATCACCCCCTTGTTTATCTGGATGATGCTGTACAGCAAGTTGTCGCCAGCGTTTTTGTAATGCCTTTAATGTGACTGGCGGGGTTAATTGCCAACGCGCCAACAATTGTTTTTGTTGCTCATTGTTCAGCGGAATTTCGCGATGGGCAGGCCGACTAAATTGTTGCCAAAAGCTATCTAATAACGCATTGACTTCAGCTGTAGATGTCTCAAAATTTTGCCAGTTTAAGTAATAGTCACGCAGTGGGTCGTTAGGATGTAGTTGGTTGTAACTGGGATTGTTTACTAGTTCAATATGTAAGCTTTTAACGAGTAATTGCTGTTTTGGCATTAATTGCTGTTGTAGCTGATAAAGCGCATTCATAATTAAAAAATTGCGCTTAAATAGGTCGCGCTCAGGCTCGGTAGCTAATGTATCAAGAAACCCACGTTGTTTTAACTCAGATGCTAAAGTATGAACCATCCACACTTTTTTATTGATTAATAGTTCAAAAATCTCATCTATCAGAGGGTTAAGCATTGTTTACAATCTATTAATTAGTGTATCTTGGATAAATTATCATATACCCAAATAACATGGAACCCCAAGGAGTGGGCGTGAGTGCCTGTTTTGAATTGGTTTAAATTAGATTGTTTATACTTGGTTTGGGTGTCATTTTGTTATAGCTAGCAAGGATTTAAGGATATTTTTATGCTGACTCAGTTAAAGCGCATCTGCTTTATTGGCCTTTTGGCTGTTTTAAGTAGTGCATCAAATGACGCTTTATCAAATGAGCAGCCAAGTTTGTTTGAGCAGTTTAACCTTGAACAAACATGGCCTGAAAAGCATCGCCTTGCAACCGATATCTTATCGAACCCTGATGTTCCAAATTTACAACGCATTACTATTTATAGTGATTTAGCTGAGCTGGCGTTTGCGCAGAGTGATTTAGCCAATGCACTCAAATATTTTAAATTGCTAGAGATCAGTAGTACGCTAAAAGATCAGCCTAAGCTTTACTTTCGTGCGATTAAAATGCAAGGAGTTGTGCTTTATTATCAAGGACTAGTGCAACAAGCAGTGGTTGATTATAACCGCGCGTTAAACATCGCTATCACGCTTAAAAATCCGATAAAACAGGCAAATTTACTCAGTAATATTGGGCTTGCTTACTTTGATATGTATAACATGGAGCTGGCTCTTGATTATTATCAGCAAGCCAAAGTCATTTATGAAAAAGAGGGGAGCGCGCAAGATAAAGCCGATATATTACATAATATTGCCGGTATTTATATTCGTCTCTCTCGATATGAATCAGCTCTTGAAATGTACCGTGAGGTTTTAAAAGTTTTTCAAGAACTTGGCGATGAAGATGGTGTTGCCCAAGCATACGGTAATATGGGGGTAGCGTACACAGAATCGAGACAGTACCAATTAGCACTGCATTATAATCAGTTGGCTTTACGTTACTATCAAAGCGTTAATAACGCGTTTCAACTTTCTACCAAACATACAAATTTAGCCACCATCAATCTTAAATTAAATAAATTTGATGTTGCCTTTTATCATGCTAATGCGGGCCAACAATACGCAATAGAAGCGGATAATAAGTCTTTATTAGCGGCAGCGTTACACGTGTTGTCAATTGTTCAATTTGTACAAGGTGATACGCAAAGTGCTAAGCAAACCTCAGAGCGCTCAATTACCCTTGCCAAAGAGTATAATAATGGCATGCGTATTAAAGATGGCTTAGGAATTGAGGCACTGATAAACGCGAGCTTAGGGGATTATGAAAAAGCCTTAAGTTTGCATCAACAGTATGTTGATTATCAACGTAGTGTTAATACCGAAGAAGCCTCAAAAGCGGTTAGTCAATTTCAAATTCAGTTTGAATCAAATCAGCTAAACCAGGAAATTAAGCAATTAAAACAACAACAATACTTACAAGAATTGCAAATAGCTAAGCGTTCACAGCTAACGTTTTTATTGGTGATTGTTGCCATATTGATTTTAATTACGGTAATTGCTGTTTATAAACGCCGCACAGAAAAACAAGCCAAGCTAAAGTTAACTGAGCAAGTTGAACAGCGCACTAAAGAGCTACAAAGTGTGGCACAAGAGCTGCGTGAAGCTAACGAGGTGAAAAGTCAGTTCTTAGCGAATATAAGTCATGAAATTAGAACACCGTTAACTGCGATTTTGGCACAAACTGATGATCTTATCAGTGGTCTATACAAGCCTGAGCAGTTACAAGATGAGCTTAGAGTAATACAGCGTCAAAGTGAGCATTTAAAAAGCTTGATTAATGATGTGTTGGATTTAAGTAAGATCGAAGCCAATCGATTAGAACTTAATATTAGCTGTTTTGATGTGGTGCAGCTTATCAACGATATTCACGCTATGTTTTCTCCTCAAACTAAAGCGAAAGGTTTGTCGTTAGTTTTAGAGTGCCAGTTAGATAAATCCTATTTTACGCGATTAGATTTAACGCGAGTAAAACAAATTCTTATTAATTTATGTGCCAATGCCATTAAGTTTACTCATAAAGGGCAAGTAACTATTGGTGTTAGTAAAACGGAGCAAGGGTTACTTTTTTCGATTAGAGACACTGGGATTGGCATGAGCTCATCTCAACTTAAACTTATTTTTGAATGTTTTAGCCAAGCCGATAACAGTATTAGTCGACGTTTTGGTGGCACTGGGTTGGGCTTGAGCTTGTCGCAGCAATTAGCGGCGATGATGGGTGGCTACATTAGTGTGGAGAGTGAGTTTAAAAAAGGCAGTGAGTTTTCATTTTATTTGCCCTGTGTACAAGTTGAAGAACAAAAGTGTTACAACGATCAGCAAGCTAAGTCGGGTGACGGGGAGCGGTTATTATCTGGTAAGGTAGTACTTGCTGAGGATCACAGTGATAACCGTAAACTGATCACTCGTTATTTACACTCACTTGGGCTGGAAGTGATTGCCGTTGAAAATGGTGAGCAAGCAGTAGAGCAAAGTTTAAAGCTGTACCCAGATTTAGTGCTTTTAGATATTCAAATGCCGGTTATGGATGGTATTTCAGCGTTTGAACTACTCAAACAATGTAGTTATGAACAACCTATCTTAGCATTGACGGCCAATGCTATGAGCCATGAAATTGATCATTATTTATCGCTTGGCTTTAGTGACTATTTAGCAAAGCCAATTGATAAAGAGTCTTTTTATACTGTACTAGCAAAATACTTAAATGCTGCAAATACTGAGACACCAACTGAAAAAAATCATGTTGATATGAGTGATTTAGTGACGAGCTTTCAACAGAGTTTAGCCGAAGAAAGCGAGCTTGTTGAGCAGCATTTTAAAGATGCAGATTATCAGGCGCTGCAAAAAGATAGTCACCGAGTATTAGGAGCGGCACAAATGTTCGAGTTTAAAGAGATAGCCATAGCTGCGAAAGCGCTAGACGATGAATTGCTTCAGCCACAACTTAATACACAAAAGCTAACTATATTAGTAAATAACTTACAGGCACTGTTTAAACAATACGAATAAATTAATTTACTCTGAAAACAAAAAAGACACCATTTGGTGTCTTTTTTATTTAAAAACGTTTATTTAACCAGTGTTCAGGTTACTGACGTTTCATCGAATCAAAAAACTCATCGTTGGTTTTACTCATCGATAGCTTATCAATTAAAAATTCCATGGCGTCAATTTCTGACATGTCATGGACTATCTTACGTAAAATCCACAGCTTTTGTAGCTCATCAGGCTTAGTAAGTAATTCTTCACGACGTGTACCTGAGCGGTTAAAGTCGATTGCTGGGAAAACACGTCTTTCCGCAATCTTACGGTTAAGGTGAAGTTCCATGTTACCCGTACCTTTAAACTCTTCGTAGATAACTTCATCCATTTTAGAGCCAGTATCAATAAGCGCAGTCGCAATAATTGTTAAGCTACCGCCTTCTTCAACGTTACGTGCAGCACCAAAGAAGCGCTTAGGTTTGTGAAGTGCGTTAGCATCAACACCACCGGTTAGTACTTTACCTGATGATGGAATAACCGTGTTATATGCACGTGCTAGACGTGTGATTGAATCAAGTAAAATAACAACGTCTTTCTTGTGCTCAACTAAACGCTTTGCTTTTTCGATAACCATTTCTGCAACTTGTACGTGGCGAGAAGCTGGCTCATCGAATGTTGATGCAATAACTTCGCCTTTTACTAGGCGTTGCATCTCAGTAACTTCTTCCGGGCGTTCATCAATAAGTAAAACCATTAATGTAACGTCAGGATGGTTATGTGTGATTGATTGCGCAATATTTTGTAGCAACATTGTTTTACCCGCTTTTGGCGGTGCTACTAATAAACCACGTTGGCCGCGGCCAATTGGTGATGCTAAATCAAGAACTCGTGCGGTAATATCTTCTTTACTGCCGTTACCACGTTCCATACGAAAACGTTCGTTTGCATGAAGTGGGGTTAGGTTTTCAAAAAGGATTTTAGTGCGAGAGTTTTCAGGTTTATCAAAGTTAACTTCGTTTACTTTCAGTAGAGCAAAGTAACGCTCACCGTCTTTTGGTGGACGAATAAGACCTGAAATAGAGTCGCCAGTACGCATACTAAAGCGGCGAATTTGACTCGGAGATACATAAATATCATCAGGGCCTGCTAAGTAAGAAGCTTCTGATGATCTTAAAAAGCCAAAACCATCTTGCAAGATTTCTAAAACACCACCACCGAAGATATTTTCTCCGCCTTTGGCGTGGGATTTAAGAATAGCAAAAATGATATCTTGCTTTCTCAAGCGGGCTACGTTTTCGAGCCCCATGGACTCAGCTTGGTTTACAAGCTCTTTTATAGACTTGTCTTTTAATTCGCGTAAATGCATATTGGTGGGTTCTTTATTACAGTTGTCATACTCAAAATCGCTTTATTAGATCGTTGAGTGAGGTTTGTTGAATATAACTAAGGATTAGTTGGCTTTATAAACTAGCAGGTCATTACAGCAGCGTCCAGTACTTCTGCAAAATAAATTTAAAAAAAGGGCCGAGAGCCCTTTTTTTAATTAACACTTAGATGTTGTTTTCTAAAAACTCAACTAATTGTGTTTTTGATAGTGCGCCTACTTTAGTGGCAGCTACTTGGCCGTCTTTGAAAAGTAGTAGTGTAGGGATACCACGAATACCAAACTTAGGTGGTGTACCTGCATTTTGGTCAATGTTTAATTTAGTGATCGTTACACGGCCATCAAATTCATCAGCAACTTCGCTTAGAATTGGGGCGATCATTTTACACGGTCCGCACCATTCTGCCCAAAAGTCTACTAGTACAGGTTTGTCTGATTGTAATACGTCAGCTTCAAAGCTATCGTCGGTAATTTGGATTATTTTCTCGCTCATTGCGCTCTCCGGTTTAGTTAGGCGAAATATTTAGTGCGTATTTAAACACTCTTGTTTCTTATTGCAAGTTTAAACGTTATGCTTAAACGCTATGACTAAGACACATTTGACCGATAAAAAGTTTTCAGACTTTGCTATTGCACCGGAAGTGGTTGCCGGGTTAACCGAAAGTGGGTTTGAATATTGCACACCCATTCAAGCTAAATGCCTACCTTTTATTTGTGAAGGACGCGATATTGCGGGCCAAGCACAAACAGGTACAGGCAAAACGTTGGCGTTTTTAACTGCCACGTGCCACCGGTTATTACAATCTAGCAAAGCACCTAGTAAACATCCAAGAGCCCTGATCATGGCCCCCACTCGGGAGCTTGCGATTCAGATACACAAAGATGCAAAAATTTTAGCGCCGCACTGTAATCTTAACTTAGGTTTAGTATATGGTGGCGAAGATTACGAAAAACAACGTGCACAACTAGAAAAAGGCGTTGATATTTTAATTGGCACCACAGGTCGCCTAATCGATTTATATAAGCAAGGCTGTTACACCCTTAATGAAATTGAGGTAGTCGTGCTAGATGAAGCCGATCGAATGTTTGATTTAGGCTTCATTAAAGATATTCGTTACATGTTCCGTCGTATGCCAGATACGTCAGAGCGTTTAAACTTATTGTTTTCTGCTACGCTGTCTTACCGAGTACAAGAGCTTGCATTTGAACACATGACTAATCCTGAACATGTGCAAATAGAGCCCGATGTAAAAACAGGTAAACGTATTCAAGAAGAGCTATTTCATCCTTCACAAGAAGATAAAATTAAGCTGTTGTTAACCTTGATTGAAGAAGAATGGCCTGAGAAAGCCATTGTTTTTGCAAATACTAAGCATAGCTGTGAAACCGTATACGCATGGTTAAAAGCAGACGGACATCGCGTGGGCATGCTCACCGGTGATGTTAACCAAAAGAAACGTCAGTCAATACTCGCGCAATTTAGTAAAGGCGAACTAGACTTTTTAGTAGCTACCGATGTTGCTGCACGTGGTTTGCATATTCCAGAAGTAAGTCATGTATTTAATTTTGACTTACCAGATGATTGCGAAGATTACGTTCACCGTATTGGTCGTACAGCTCGTGCAGGCGCTTCAGGTCATGCAATTAGTTTTGCGTGTGAGCAGTATGCTTATAACCTTCATGAAATTGAAGAATACATTGAGCACAGCATTCCATTATCGCATTACGATAAGAGTGCATTGCTAGATGATTTAACGAAGCCGACTATTCATAGAAAGCGTAATTTTTCCACTGGTCCACGTAATCGTAGTAATAACAACGGACGTCGCCCAAATAATGGTTACCAAAAAGGGCGGTCTTAACCGACCGTTAGTTTGATCGTATTTGTAACTAGAGGTTTTTGAACGGTGGGGCAACTTAAACCGCAAAAAAATGTATATGCAGTCATTGATTTAGGCTCAAATAGCTTTCATATGCTTATTGCTAAATCAATGGCGGGCGGCCTGCAAACAATAGGGCGCGTCAAACGTAAAGTAAGACTCGCAGCTGGGCTTGATGATAATAATTTATTGAGCTTAGAGGCTATGCAACGAGGCTGGGAGTGTTTAGCCTTGTTTGCAGAGCGGTTGCAAGATATTCCCACGCAAAACATCACCATTGTTGCCACTGCAACACTTCGCTTAGCAACCAACGCCGACGACTTTAAACTACGTGCTGAAGAAATATTAGGGCATAAAGTTAATGTTATTAGTGGCGAGCTAGAAGCGCGAACTATTTATAAAGGGGTTGCGCATACCTCTTCATGTACTGGCAAACAGCTGGTTATTGATATTGGTGGGGCGAGTACCGAGGTTGTTATTGGCCAAGGTTTTGAAGCACGTCACTATAAAAGTCTCAATATCGGCTGTGTGACCTTCCTCGAACGCTACTTTAAAGATTGTCAGTTAAATGAAGCAAACTTTAATGCTGCGATAAAAGCAGCGCGAAATGTTATTGATGAAATAGCACCTGAATATAAAACGGCTGGTTGGCAGCTTGCTTCTGGTGCATCAGGAACAGTGCAAGCTATTCAAGAAATTATGGTGGCGCAACATTTAAATGAAATGCTCACCCTTGAAAAGCTATACAGCATCAAACAACAATCCATAGCTTATAAAACAATAGCTGAACTCGACTTGCCTGGGTTAAGTGAAGAGCGACGGTTAGTGTTTGTATCTGGGCTGGCTATTTTAATTGCACTATTTGAGTCTCTTGAAATAGAACAAATGGGGTTAGCGGGCGGTGCTCTTCGTGAAGGTGTTTTATATAGCATGCTACCGGAGCTTCATAATACCGACATTCGTCAACGTACTATTGATGGTTTTATGAATCGTTATCATGTTGATCAAAAGCAAGCATCTCGAGTAGCAAGTTTAGCATTACTGCTAGCTAATGAAGTCAGTCAGTATTGGTCTATTGAAGCGCAAAGTGGATTGCCGCTTTTAAATGCCGTCGCGCAGCTGCATGAAATAGGTTTATTAATAGAGTATAAGCAGTACCATAAACATACCGCTTATATTTTAGAAAATACCGACATGCCTGGTTTTTCGCAATCAGAGCATAAAGTAATTGTTGCTATAGCACATAGCCATCGCTCAGACCTTCAAAAAGGATGCTTAGATCATTTAGGTGCACATAGTAGTGTTGCTGCGTATATTGTTCGACTATTACGTATTGCTGTTATTTTATCGATGCGCCGACAAGATGACGTGTTGCCAAACTTCAAGATAACAGCTGAGAATGAAGAGTTAGCGATTCAATTTGAAAATAATTGGTTAAAAAACCACCCGTTGATGGCAAGTGAGCTAAATCAAGAGATTAAGTATCAGAAAAAATGCGGTTGGAAACTTAAAGTTAGCTAGTTAAACCTACTTTTGCGCAGTTTTTAGTGGTTAAAATGAGCGTTTAGTCTAAATATCCAACGAACAGTCATTTATTTCAAGTTTTCTGCAAAAAAGGGTTGATCTGTTTTCGGATCTCCCTATAATGCGACCCCACTGAGACGGCAGAGCGCAACGCATAGCGGGGCACGAGCTAATCAGTGAGTCGAGTAAAACTTAGTTCTGAAAACTTTCAAGTTTAACAAAATTAAGTGTTGACAAAAAAATAGGAAG
>NZ_BAAJMJ010000013.1:0-99737 GCF_057552415.1 Pseudoalteromonas sp. NH0006-26 | reverse complement strand
CCACAAATGTGGGCCTTTTTTATTGAGAATTACCTACAGCTTTAAAATCATGTCCTGATGGGCAATCCCATCCTCTAAGTATTCATTACCAATGCACTCAAACCCAAATGAGCGATAAAAATTTAATAGGTAGGTTTGAGCGCCTATATAAATATCACGAGAAGGCCATTGGGTCTTACAGCAGTTAATAGCGTGGCTAACTAATTCTTTCCCTAAACCAGAGCTGCGCTGTGATTGAGTAACTAAAACGCGCCCTATCGCACTGTACTGTGCATCTTTTTCATAACAACGAGCATAAGCATTTACTGTTTGCCCATCGAGTGAATACAGGTGGCGAGTAGCATCTGCAATATCAACATCATCAAGTTCGGGGTAAGGACACGCTTGCTCTACAACAAATACGTCAACACGTTTACGCATAATGGCAAACAAAGTCTGGGAGTCGAGCGCTGAGAATGGCTCAGATTTAAATGCCATTAAAACACCTCTTATTATTACAGAGGCTTAATCAGCCTCTGTATTCATCAAGCAAACAGTCGCTCTAACTGATCGCATAGCTGAGATAAGTTAACATGATCATGCTCAATGGTTAAATCGACATAACCGTCACTTCTAAATGCTCTGTCTAACTCAATCAGCACATGCGTTTTATGTGCTTCAGGAATAAACGACAGTTCGATTTCTTTTATTCCAAATAAGCTACGGCTATTTGGTTGATATTCAAGCTCTTGGTAACACCCCGACACAGATTGAAAAGTAGACGCACGAAGATGCCCCTGTTCTACATCTGCTTTGACTAAACTAAAGCCAAGCTTCTCCATTGCTTGCATACAGGTTTTAACCGCTTCATTAGGATAGATGTGTAAATGGTCTTTATCTGTTGGGTCAAGTGCAAGATCAATATCAAGCCCTGTTTCTAACCACACATAAGACTGGTTATAACCGGCATTAATTTCTGTGATTGGTGTTTCTGAGTGCAAACGGGCCTCAAATGGAATCGTTTTCACTTCACCAGGCTCAACGGTACCAATATCAGTAATGCGCCACTGATCAATAACATGATTAGTAAAATAATCACCGTCCTCACTGGCTACTTTTACTCGGGTAACTAACATTAAATCTAAACCCGCAATTTCTTGACTTACATCGCCTGCGGTAATGACAATTTGTGCATTAAATAATTGTCCAGGCTGAAGATGCTCAGTTTCTAGGATAGTATCTACTTTGGCGGCACCAATGCCTACCGATGCTAAAATTTTTTTAAACATATTTTCTCCTTAAGCTAAGCAATACTTTTGTTCGCTTACGCTTAAACTCCTTCGTTATGGCATCTTAACCACATTTAAAAGCGCTTGTCAGCGAAAAACTGCTATTTACATGCTGTTTACCATAAAACTAACCACATATGTGTGTTTTTTGTACTTTACAGCCACTTTATGCCTGTATAAAGATGTTTTAGTAATCAGCTGATAAATACTCACTATCAGCCAATTAGCAGCAGTAAATAAGTAGATTAATTGTCAATAAGCATTGTTTTTCGCTACACTACAATGCCAAATGCAGTGATACTAATAACTATGGAACTAATTTATTTTGCTACCGCCTTCGTCTGCGGTTTTGGTATATATCAGCTAAAATTACCGCCACTTATCGGCTTTCTTATGGCCGGGTTTATTCTTAATTTAGCGGGCTACAAAAGCACGGAGCTACTCGAAACGATTGCCTCTTTAGGGGTCACACTGCTACTTTTTAGTATTGGCCTCAAGCTAAAAATTTCTAACCTTATGAAACCTCAAGTATGGGCTCCTGCAACTATACACATTGTTTTAAGTAGCGCATTATTTAGTGGTTTTATGTTGTTGCTTGGTGTATTTGCACTGCCGCTATTTGTTGATTTAAGCTGGCAAAGTGCGTTGTTAGTTGGCTTTGCTCTGAGCTTTTCGAGCACGGTATTTGCTGTAAAAGTGCTGGAAGAGCGTGGGGAAATGGCAAGTTTGCATGGTAAAATAGCCATTGGTATTTTGGTTATGCAAGATATATTTGCTGTGATCTTCTTAGCGGTCAGTACGGGTAAAGTACCAAACATTTGGGCCTTAGGATTAATTGTTGCGCTACCTTTGTTTCGCCCTATTATGTATTGGGTTTTAAATCGCTCTAAACACGGTGAGCTGCTGCCGCTATTTGGTTTCTTCTTTGCGTTAGTGGCAGGATATAATGCCTTTGAATTCGCAGGATTAAAGGGCGATTTAGGCGCATTGATCATTGGCATGATATTCGCCCCACACAAAAAAGCCGGTGAGCTGTCTAAGTCACTACTTAGCTTAAAAGATATATTACTGGTTGGTTTTTTCTTAAGTATTGGTTTAAGTGCTGAGCTTACTGCCCACTCTCTAGTCGTTGCCTTAATTTTAGTATTAGTTATTCCTGTTAAAACGCTGCTTTATTACATATTAACTAACTTATTTAAACTGCGTGCTCGTACTTCTTTACTCACTGCGTTTAGTTTGGCTAACTTTAGTGAGTTTGGCTTGATTGTTTGCGCAGTTGCAGCATCTAGCGGCATGGTTACCTCTGAATGGCTCGCCGTTATCGCAATTGCCGTATCCATCACATTTGTGATTGCTTCCCCTTTAAATAAACGTTCTAACGAGCTGTACGTTAAAATTGAACGGTTTTTATTGAAGTTTGAAAGTAAAACCCGCTTAGCGGAAGAGCTTCCAGTAAACTTAAATGATACCAAAATAGTTATTTTTGGTATGGGCAGAATTGGCACCGGTGCCTACGAAACAATAAACTCAACCCATCCTGATGTTGTAGCAGGTATTGATATTAAACCTGAGGTGGTTGATAAACATATAAAACGTGGGCGCAGAGTATTAATTGCTGATGCAACTGACCCCGATTTTTGGCAGCGCGTTAATCACTCCCATGTTGAAATGGTCATGTTAACTATGCCTAAGCATATGCAAAATATTTTTGCCTTAGAGCAGTTGCAGGCATCAGGCTATAAAGGGCAAGTTACAGCCATTGCTAACTATCCCGATCAGCAAAAAGAATTAGAGGATATGGGAATAGATTCTACTTATAACTTTTACTTAGAGGCTGGTAGCGGTTTTGCGGAACATGTAAAGCAAACCTTGTTTCCGTAATCGGGCTTAGATGCAAATAGATTGCATTTACATTCCTTTACATCTGAGTATTTTATTGGTCAAAAAATAAGGTAAAATGCCTGTGTTGGTTGAATAAAGCTAATACCTAAGTTTGTGTTTTATAAAAGACAAATAACGGACCCCTTGCTTTTAAATGACCAATAAGATTCTCAAATTAGAGGGCCTACTCCCTCTATCAATAGGCTGTTACTTGCCCGTTACAGCCTATTTTATTCCCTTAAAATCCCTTACACTTATCGTAATTATTTTATAAAAGATGTCAGTAATGGACCCTCAACAACTAAAAATCGCGATTAACACCATTATGCCATTTGGCAAATATGCAGGACGCCCTTTACTTTTACTGCCTGAGCCTTACTTAGTGTGGTTTAAACAGCAAGGCTTTCCTGATAGCAAGCTTGGTTCTCAGCTCGCTATGATGTACGAAGTGAAGCTTAATGGTTTAGAGCAAATGCTGATGCCACTACTAGAAAAAAATAGTAAATAAAATAGAACTTTTTTATAAGTGGTCTGTCTATCTATTTGCTACTTGTTGATTTTTTGGTTTTAAACCGCAAAAAAGCGCCTTTATGGCGCTTTTTTATTGTTTGGGTTTTAGTTGTCGAGGGTGATAATAAACTTAACCCCACCCAGTGGTGAGTCTTCAATCTTGCACTGCCCTTTATGCCAACTAATAATTTTATTTACAATTGCTAGCCCTAATCCAAACCCACCGGTTTTTTTATCACGGCTTTTATCTAAGCGGGTAAAGGGTTTAAACACTTTCTCACGTTCAGCACCGGCAATACCTGGGCCATCATCTTCAATCACCAGGAATAACTTCGCAGCGTTGGCAGTTAAACTAATATGCACATTTTGCGTAGCATGTTTCAGTGCGTTACTAATTAAATTTTGTAGTACTCGCGACATAAAATGGCTATCACATACGTAAATAAATTGACTCGGTAGCGTTGTTGTTAATTTAATAGGGGTATCAAAACTTACTTTTTCGATATTGGCTTTAATTAATGCGACGATATCACAAGGAGCCAATTGCAAACTTGGTTGCTGTGTATCTAAACGAGCGTATTCCAGCATTTCTGATACCAAGGATTCTAGCTCATGAATATCCATTTGCATATCAGATAAATAGTGCTGTGCTTTGCCATCTTGAACTTTATTCTCTAGCATCGCGATTGCAAACTTCAAACGCGCTAATGGTGTTCTGAACTCATGTGACACTGATGAGGTCAGTTCCTGTTGAGCACTCAGTAAAAACTCAATCCGTTGCTGCATTACTTGCAGTGTATCAGTGATGGGTAAAAAGAATGATTTAGATCTGTCGCTTAATTGAAAATCTTGCGCCCCACCGACGGCTTCACAGGCTTGGCTGAGCTTGGCAAAATCTCGCCATAACAGTAAGCTCCATAACCCTATCGGTAAGCTAATAATAAATAAAACTAATAAATAAGGAATTACGGTCCCAGTGTTTTTAGCTTTAACACCTAAAGGGCCGACTTGTAATAACTGAGAGTTATTTAAAGTAACATACCAAACAATACGTTGCTGCTTATCATACAAGTAAAGGTAATTATTTTGCGTTAATTGTGTTTTCTGCTCAGCCGGGAGAACTAAATCTTGCGGGGCGATAACTTGGCTATCAAAATTATGTTTTAACTGCTCAAGACCATCTGGCGTTTGAGAAAGCAGCCATAACGACTGCCCAAATTCATCATCTAACAAAACATGTTGCTCAGATTCATCATACGGCCAAAGCTGCTCTATAACACCACTGGCAATAAACAAAGAAGCAATAATATATACGTAAAGGCTTATAAATAGCTTTCCCATTAACCTAGCCTAATACCTTGCATTAATTACATGTCCCACGCATCTGATACAAATAAATAGCCTTGTCCCCACACCGTTTTAATGCGGTATGGTTTATCACTATTATCACCAAGCTTCTTGCGAATACGAGATACGCGTACATCAACGGTTCGATCTAGCCCGTCGTACTCACGGCCAATCATATGTTGGTGCACATGCTCTCGGCTGAGAACCTCTCCGGCATTTGAAGCCAACAACCACAGTAATTCAAACTCATGCGAAGTTAATACGATTTCAACACCGCTTAGCTTTACAATTCGACTGGTTTTATCTATTGATAAGTCACCAAATTTAAGCTCTTCAACGGCTTTTACGCTAGGCAGCCCACGGCGCAGTAATGCACTAATTCGAGCCAATAACACGCGCGGCTCAGCAGGTTTAATAACGTAATCGTCAGCACCGAGTTCTAAGCCAATAACTTGGTCAAAATCTTCACCCTTTGCGGTAAGCATTAAAATAGGTAAGGTGTATTTGTCGCGCACTTGACGACACACGCTAAAGCCATCTTTTCCTGGCAACATCACATCTAAAATGATTAGATCAGCATGATTTTCACTCAAATAAGGAAACACTTCGTCACCGCGATCTAATACGTCAACTTCTAAGCCATTATGCTCAAGATAGTCTTTGGTTAATTGTTGCAACCCTAAGTCATCTTCAACAAGTAATATCTTTGGCATTTACTGCTCCTAAATTAAAAAAAGCTCCAAGGTGAGCGTAGCCGATGTTTTTTCTTAGCGTATGCAGTCTGCACTTCTACTTGCACACTCGCTAATGATACACCTGTAAGGGGATTAATCAGGGAGTATATGGTCTCCACCTGAACACGCGCTTTATAACTAAGTTGCCCTTTTTTTACCCCTTGCCAACATTGCAACTGAGTATCTTGCTGGTATAAACACACATCGCTTGGCTCAGACAGTTGCCAGTTAAATTTTAACTCAAGATCACAAAATTCTTGTTGTTCGGAAACCACACAGACTTTGGGTGATACGTTAAGTGAAGAGGCTTTTGCAACGTTAATGTTGCTAAAGAATGAAGCTGCAAACACAACCAACATAAAACACTTCATATTAAAATGTATGTTCGAATCCTATAAAGGCGGTCATTGAATAGTCATGTTCAAAGAGCGGGCTGCTATCCATTGCTGAATAGTCATAATATGCTAAATGAAAACGAAGCGCGTTGGTTTTACCTAAGGGCCAACGGGCGTCGATTTTAGCATAAGGTTGCCAGCTACTACCAACTTCTATTTCACCATATGAAGATTCTGTGCTGTTTAAACCATAAAAGTAGTTATTTACTTGGGCTGATTTATAGTTAACGCCTAAGGTCGATTTAAGTTTTAACAACTTAAGATCAAAATGGTATTGCCATTGTAGCGATCCTCTGTAGCTATTATAAACACTGTTTACGTCATGCAATAATTGCGCAGAAAAAACATGTTGTTGTTTTACAAAAAAATAACTCACACCCGCATCCAACACCACTCGTCTTTTTTGAATGTTATTAATATTAATCTGGCGAGGAGATTCAATGTGTTGTGATTCTAATATTTCATTATTAGACATTGCTGTGAGCGGGAATATATTTTGCGGGTGCCAATCAATAAAAAACCTTGATTCTGGGTTAATTTCTGACACTAAGCTAATGTTATGCGTATCGCTTTGTAAAAAAGAATAACCTAAGCGACCGTTATCAAAAAACCAATTTTGGCCATAATAAGCTACTTGTGGAACCACCAACAAAGGAATGTTGTCAGCACCGTATAAAGGATTACTGATCACTCCAGCCCCTAAGCTGACACTAATCTTAAGTTCATCCGTAGAGATATGTTGCTGCGTCTGAGCAATTGCATTAGCGCTAAATAACGCCAATAAAATGCATATTTTTATTCTCAGATGTAACATCATGGAGTTATTCACTAGTTTATAAAGTGGCTTTGACCCTATAGTAGCAAGTAGTATCAGTACAAGCTCTAGAGGGTTACAATCATTAACAAATTTGATACAAACGGAACACGTTTACAAATTGGCGGCTATTTCAACTCGATTTCGACCATGAGTTTTAGCTAAATAAAGTGCTCTATCGGCTTTTTCTACTAATAAACAGCTCTTACTAAAAGGCTGCATTAGAGCTATGCCAAAACTTGCTGAGATACTACGTTTATTATTACTATCTTCTTTCTTACGGATAGTTAATTTAGCAATACTTAAGCGTAACTTATTACAAAAGATCATTGCATCATTAATGCTATCAAAGTAACCCGTGACACAAAATTCTTCACCACCGAAACGATAAGCATTGTATTGTTCTTGCACGCTATTTTGCACTTTTTGAGCAACAAGTTTGAGTACCTCATCGCCTTTTTGATGACCAAAATCATCATTAAAACGTTTAAAGTGATCGATATCGAACATTATTAACACGGCTAACTTATCTTGCTCGTCTTGTGAAGATGCATGAAGGCAAAACTCGACTATGTCGGTATCAAACTTGCCGCGATTATATAACCCCGTTAGCGAATCTTTATCAACCGCTTCTTGAGTCATAGTCAGAGCTTCTTTTAAATCTTTAATCTCATTATATGCTTGCGCTAATTTAGTTTGGAAACCACGGGCGTAATCTTGCATGGCAATAGATTCGTCTGTTAAACGCTCTACACAAGACAAAATTTCATTAAATGAGTTAATACTAGAGAGTGTTTTTAACTCATTTTGTGAGTCAACTAACGAGGTAGTAAAACTTTTTGAATACTGAATAGAGTCACTCAAATCAAACTGTACTTGCTCTACCGTACCATGAAATTTTTCAGACATTTGTTGGAAAAACGCTAATTCTTCATCGTTTATATATTTATCAAAAATTTCCTGAGCACTTTGGGCCGAGCAGGTATTGTGCTGACCGATAACTTTATCAAGCTCTGTATTTAGTTGTGGATTATCGCCCTGTACATAACAGTACCAAATCGCATAATTAATTGGCGTTACCGGCATTTTGTACTTAACCATAAGCGGAATGGCTTTTTTTAAACACTGGGCAGAATGAGCAAGTGAGGCAGTATTATCCATAATTGAAACTCTCAGACATCACAACAAAGATGTTAATAAACACATAAATATTAGCGGTTTATATTAACACTTTTTTATCATCCAACAAGCCTATATTATGTTTTCTCCCATATTTTGTGCAATATTCCAAAGCGCACTAATCGCTGGATCATTCAATTCTTTGTGTAATACCGCCAGACCAATTTTAAACCCTTGTGGTGGCTCGCCTTTGTACTGTAAAACCTGCACTTTATCGTTTAGCGGGCTATTATCAAGTACAATTTTTGGGATCATAGCCACACCTAAGCCTAAACTCACCATAGATACCATGGCTTCATGCCCAGCCACTTGCGCGTAAATTTTTCCCTGAACGTTATTTTTTCGCCACCATTGCTCCAACCTTTGACGTGAAAACCCTTTTTCAGCAACAATAAACTCAAGCTCGGACCAATCAATAGTCTCGGTGTTAGTGGCTAGTTTTTCTGTGATCGGGCATTGAATAGTGGGCGCAATTAATACCAGTGGCGAATAACCAATGTCTACAAATGCAATTTGTGCAGGTAATTTACTGGGCCTGGCTGCAATGGCCATAGATTCATGCCCATCTAACACTCGGTTAATAGCCAAAGCGGGATCGCCCGTATTTAAGGTGATTTCAATATGCTGATGCTGAGCTCTCAGTTGCTCTAAAATATGATGCAAAAAACTGTAGGACGCGGTAACTGAACAATAAAGGCTTACATTGCCATAAATGTGTTGTTGCGGCTCGTTTAAATTAGCCTTAAAACGCTGCCAATTAGTAAGCGTTGCACTGGCGTACTCCTTAAATGCAATGCCTTCGCGGGTAAGCTTTACACTGCGATTATCACGCTGAAATAACATCACCCCTACTTCATCTTCTAACTGCTTAATGTTACGGCTTAAAGTAGGAGCACTTACATGACACAACTCACTGGCACGAGAAAAATGAAGCGTTTTTGCTAACGCTAAAAAGTAATGTAAATGCTTATGATCCATGTCAACGCCCGTATTTCATTTTATGAAACACTTTAATTCAAATATATCATTTTACGCAAGAAGAGATTTTTCATATGGTTATTCCAAGCAAAGCAAACGCAATGCATCTAACAAATTGAATTAATAGGAACCTTAATCATGGCAAATTATTTTAATAGCTTACCTTTACGCGAACAATTAGCGCAATTAGCACAATGTGAATTTATGGGTGCAGACGAATTTAACGACGGCGTTGCCGCACTCAAGGGTAAAAAGTTAGTGATTGTCGGCTGTGGCGCACAGGGCTTAAATCAAGGTTTAAATTTACGTGATTCGGGTTTAAATGTAGCCTATACACTTCGTGAATCAGCAATTACTGAGCGCCGTCAATCATTTTTAAATGCATCTGACAATGGCTTTAAAGTGGGTACTTACGAAGAATTGATCCCAACAGCTGATGTTGTACTTAACCTAACACCGGATAAACAGCACACCGCGGTTGTTAATGCCATCATGCCATTAATGAAACACGGCTCAACGCTTGCTTACTCACATGGTTTTAATATTGTAGAAGAAGGTATGCAAGTACGTGAAGACATAACCGTAATTATGGTTGCACCAAAATGCCCAGGTTCCGAAGTACGTGAAGAGTATAAACGCGGCTTTGGTGTACCCACCCTCATTGCGGTTCACCCAGAGAACGACCCTCAAGGGCATGGTTTAGCGCAAGCAAAAGCTTATGCTGCAGGTACGGGTGGTCATCGTGCAGGGGTACTTAAGTCATCGTTTATCGCCGAGGTAAAATCTGACTTAATGGGTGAGCAAACCATTTTATGTGGCATGCTACAAACAGGTTCTATTTTATGTTTTGATAAGATGATTGATAAAGGGATTGATGCTGGCTATGCCTCAAAACTAATTCAATATGGTTGGGAAGTGATCACAGAAGCACTTAAGTATGGCGGCGTTACCAATATGCTTGACCGCCTATCAAACCCTGCCAAAGTCAGAGCATTTGAATTAAGTGAGCAGCTAAAAGTAATCATGCGCCCACTGTATAACAAACACCAAGATGACATAATCGATGGCACATTTTCACGGGTAATGATGGAAGACTGGGCAAATGATGACGCTAACTTATTAAAATGGCGTGCTGAAACTGCAGAAACTCATTTTGAAAAAACACCAGCAGGTGATGTAGAAATTACTGAACAAGAATTTTTTGATAACGGCATTTTAATGGTGGCCATGGTAAAAGCCGGCGTAGAGCTGGCATTTGAAACCATGACTGCAGCCGGTATTATTGCAGAATCTGCTTATTATGAGTCACTGCATGAAACGCCATTAATTGCTAATACTATTGCACGTAAAAAGCTGTTTGAAATGAATCGTACTATTTCAGATACGGCAGAATATGGTTGCTACTTATACAACCATGCATGTTTGCCACTACTACAAGAGTTTATGCAAGATATTGATACCGATGTTATTGGTAAAGGCTTAAATGAGCAAAGTAACCAAGTAGATAATCAAACATTGATTCGAATAAATACCGCACTGCGTGAACACCCTGTTGAAAAAGTGGGTGCTAAATTACGCGGCTATATGTCGGCAATGAAAAAAATAGTTTAATTCTATAACCCTAGAACTTTCACTTGTTAGAAACCAAGCCCACTTGCATTTTGCTGTGGGCTTTTTTTAATGTAAATTATTCATCAATAGCCGAAAATAAATAATGTGCTAAAATAATCCTCTCATTGCCTAAGTTGTAAATATAAGTATTATCATGACGATACAAAATCTCTCTATTACTCAAAAAATAACAGCGCTTGGAAGCATTATTGCTATTTGTGTTGCTGTATTAATTGGTTTGACGTCTTTGCATAACTCAAAGAATATTATTGAGCAACGCATGATCGAATCGGAACTACCAAGTAAACTGCAAACAATCAGTAATCATATTGGTGGGGAGATCAATGAACTTCTAGGCGCAGCACAGCAGCTTTCTGCCAATACCTTTATTTTAGATTGGGCAAACTCTGGCAACACCAATGATGCACTTTTACTCAAAGAACTCAATCGTTTGGTTGAGCAATATGATCTTGCTACCGCTTCATGGGCTAATAAGAATACCGCGCAATATTGGAACCAAGATGGCTTTTTGCGTGTTTTAAAAAATGATGCTGCAGATGGCTGGTTTTTTGCTTTTACTCAATCAAAACAACCCTACTCAATCAGTATTTATCAAGAATCTGAAAACGATGTAAAAATGTTTGTTAATCACCAGCAGCCCAATGGATTCGGCTTGGCGGGCTTAGCAAAAAGCATCACAGATATGCAAAAGCTGCTTCAACAGTTTAAAATTGAGCAGTCAGGGTTTGTATTTATTGCCGATAAAAATGGCTTAATTCAGCTACATAAAGATGCAGCTAAAGTTGCCAAGGTTAATATAGATAGTATTTACAGTGCCAATATTCATAACAAATTACTTGATGAAAACGGCTTTGCATTAGAAGAAGTAAATATTAACGGACAAGCCACGCTGATTGCTGCCACACCAATTAAAAACACCGACTTATTTGTGTTAGCTCAAGTACCAAAAAGCGAAGTTTTCGCAAGCGTAAACACTCTAGAATGGCAAATATTCACATTCACTATCATCACAGCACTTATCGCAAGCGTGATCAGTTACTTATTAGCTCGTTCTTTAGCCTCACCGTTATCAAAAATGGCGGAGTTGTTTTCTCGTTTAGGACGTGGCGATGCTAATTTAGCTTATCGCCTACCTACATCACCTCAACCTGAACTCAATAATTTAACGTCGGGCTTTAACCAATTTATTGAAAAAATAGAAACCGCCATTGTACAAGTAGCTGATGAAAGCCATGGTATTCGTCAAAGCTCTGATCATGTCTTTGCGCAAGCAAAACAAAACTCGTTAGCGTTGGATAAACAAAAAGAGCAAACCATTTCGGTTGCTGCAGCGATTAATGAAATGGGCGCTACGGTGCAAGAAATAGCACAAAGTGCCGCTAATGCTGCTAAGTTAACCAACGATAGCCGCGATAATACCAAACAAAGTCATCAGCAAGTATTACAGAGCCAAACGACAATCTCAGCCCTTGCCAGCGACATTGATGGTATTACCGAGCAAGTTGCTTTGCTTTCTAAAAAAACCATTGATATTGCAAGCATAGTGGATTCAATTAGAGGGATTTCAGAGCAAACCAACTTGCTGGCACTTAATGCAGCCATTGAATCTGCACGCGCTGGTGAACATGGTCGAGGGTTTGCAGTCGTTGCTGATGAAGTAAGAGCACTGGCGAATCGTACATCACAGTCAACCACTGAAATACAATCAATGATTGAAGAGCTCACTCAAATTTCAGATGATGTTGTAAATGATATTAGCCAATCAAAGAATAAAGCCCAACAAAGCGTCAGCGCAATGCAAAGCTCGGTTGAGTTACTTAATACGATTACTGAAACAGCAAATGAAATTAACGACATGGCAACTCTAATAGCCACCGCTACCGAACAACAAAGTAGCGTAGTAAATGATGTGGGTCGAAGTATTGAGCAAATTAGTGAGATCAGTGATAAATCAATGAGTGAACAAATCAATACTGAACAAGCAATTCGTGATTTAGCCACCAGCGCACAAACACTTGATGCACTAGTGGCCACATTTAACCAGCAGCGTTAAATAGTTTGTTACGTTAAAAAATAACCTCTGTACCAAATAGCCACTATACTTACAGTGTGTTTTTTGTACAGAGGTGTATATGAGTGCTGTTCAAGGTAAACATTACTTACTAGCTGCTTGTTTGCTCAGTTTAAGTGCGTGTAGCACCACAGATAACGCCAATATAAGTGTGCCAATCCCTATTATTGCTCCCCCAATGCAACTACAACAGCAGCTTGTAGAGTCTGAGCAACAAATATTTCAACTCGACCATAGCCTCAAACAACAGTTAAGTGCTTATGTACAAACGCGAAAATCTGCTGACGAAATTGCCTATAGTGTACTTAGTTTTTTACTCACAAATGGTGATAACTCACTATCTTATCAATCTACCAGCACACAAACAGCGTCTCAAAGCTATCAAAATTTAAATGCTAACTGCCTTTCCCTCTCTATTTTAGCGTATAGCTTAGCCGAACATTTAGGCCTTAAGGCCCGCTTTCAAAAAGTACATATTCCAGAATACTGGGCGTTAAACCAAGGGTTTAATTTACTCACTGGGCATATCAACCTGGCCATAGACAATAAAACGAAGCTCAAAGACAGCTCACTTGTTTATCAGCGTAATCAACGTTTAATCATTGATTTTGACCCCAATAGCCGACAAGCTCGTTTTGCAACATCATCGTTATCAAAAAAGCGAGTAACCGCCATGTTTTATAATAATAAAGGCGGTGAGGCATTGGTTAATAAACACTATGATTTAGCGTATAGTTATTTTAAAGCAGCAATCAATACCGATTCCTCATTTAGTGCCAGTTGGGGAAATCTAGGGGTACTCTTTAAACAATTAGGTGATTTAAAGCAAGCGGAGGAAATGTACCGCTATGCCATTGCCTTAAACGCTGATAATAATACTGCGCAAGGTAATTTAGCATTATTATATAAACTCACAGATAGAGTAGCCGAAGGCGATAAGCTATTAGCAGAGCTTGACAGACAGCGCCAAACTAACCCTTATTATCATATATCGCTTGGTAACAGTGACTATGTAAGTGGTGACTATACAAACGCGATTAGCCATTATAAAAAAGCAAACGCTATGTCACCAACCTTACATGAAAGTCACTTTGGACTAGCCCGCAGTTACTTTGAATTAAATAATATAACTAAAGCGGAGTTTCATTTGCGTAAAGCTAGAAAAAAAGCAGAATTTGTTCATGAAAAGCAGCGCTATGACAATAAGCTCATTGCATTAAAATCACTCACTGCTAAGGCGAATCATTATTAAATTATTTAGCTTAACATGTGTCGTACTTTTTATAAGTTGGAGCGGACTTTGTAAACAGATTGAGCCACAATTATTAACTGATTTAACTATGTTAACCAGCCCAGAATTGGCTGGTAGAAAAACGAATAGTCATGCTGCCTTGCTCACTAGGGAGTATTTAAAAACACGCTTCAAAGAGCATCAACTCATAGTAAGTGAACAACCTTTTACTTATTCCTCAGGGCTGTTTTCTAGCGCACAAGGCGTTAATATTATTGCTACTAATACAGTAAAAGATTTACCTGTTATTGTTATTACTGCGCATTATGATCATTTAGGCCTAAAAGCGGGGAAATTACACCCTGGCGCTAACGATAACGCCTCGGGTGTTGCCGCATTGCTGTATTTATCGCATGCGCTAACGGCCTCTTCCTCTTACCGCTTTATGTTTGTTGCAACAGACGCTGAAGAAAATGGCTTACACGGCAGTGAGCACTTTGCTAAAACAATGCGCCAGCTCCCTATTATTTTAAATATTAACCTAGATATGTTGGCAATTAAAAAATCGCATAAACGGTTATACGCGCTAACAAGTCGCGCCTTAAAAAGCCAACTTAACTTAGTATTTACTCAGATTAAGGGTAACAAAGTGAAATTAAAACCTGTTTATTCATCACGAAAAATGAGCCTGCTCACCAACACGAAACAAATAGATTGGCACAGAGCCAGTGACCATTATTCGTTCGCTAAACAAAAAATTCCGTATGTGTACTTTTCTATGGGGGCAGATAACTTCCATCATAGTGCTAAAGATACGCTCGAAAATATAAACACTCCCCTCTATCAAGAAGCCGTATTGCTAATTGAGGCATTTATTAATCAGCTTCTGACAAGCCCTGTGGTATTAAGCCCCCCTTTAAAAGCAGCAACATAAGCCTCTTTTTTTGCCCTTGGAAGTTTTTTAATCGCATACTCTAATTTGCTTGCGTCGCTTTTAGTACCTACTTGTTGTTGATGAATGAGCACCAGCGGCCCTTTACCTTTGAGGTTTTTTGCCCCTTTACCTGCTTGGTGAGTGGCGATACGTCGTGTTACATCAACCGTAATGCCGGTATACCAATGACCAAACCGTGTTTGCACAATATAAAGTGACCAAATAGCCGGTTTATTTTTACTATTGCTCAACTCATTGTTTAAACTTTTTTGATTATTAATGGTCAAAACCTCGCCTTTACGCGCTAAACAAAAACAATTACTCAAAAGGGTTTTACCTTGAGTGACTAATCGGTATCATGCAGATTATAAAAAATAAGGATCACAACTAACAATGCAGTCGTTAAAAACTTTTTCTCTTTGGCTTATCGTCGCTTTAACGCTTAGTTCAGCCGCAGGTTGTTCTAGCTGGGTATACCGAATCAACATCCCTCAAGGTAACTTTTTAGAACAATCAGACGTTGATAAGCTTCGCGTTAATATGACTCGCGAACAAGTAATTTACGTATTAGGCAGACCCATTGCCGAAGACGCCTTCGATAAAAATACTTGGCGTTATGTATACAGCTTTAATAAAGGGCGAGCTAATGAACAATTTAAATCATTAGTCTTAAACTTTGAAAATGAAAAGCTGGTTACGGTATCGGGCGACTATGAGCAACCAGAAAACTTTACAACACCTTTAGAGCAATAAGAAGCTATTAAGGTTTAATAAAAAAGGTGAGCATGGCTCACCTTTTTTGTATCTAACGATCTAACGGCCGGCCACCTGTTACTTTATTAGCGCGGCCCTCTTCTTTGGCTTTTTCGGCGCGTTTCCTGCGAGCATCTTTAGGGTCGGCAATTAATGGGCGGTAAATTTCAATCCTGTCGCCATCTTTAAGCTCATGATTAAGCTTTACCGTTCTGTTCCATACGCCTAAAGTTAAATCGGTTGCATCAATCTCAGGGCACTTTTTGATAATCCCTGACTGTATTACCGCTTGCTCAGCCGTTGTGCCTTGCAGCACTTCTATATTTAACGTGGTTGCCTTAGTGGGTAACGCGAACACAACTTCAATATTGATCATGCACGTTCTCCATACACGGTTTTTGCACGTTGAGTAAACGCACTCACCATGTTTTTTGCCACATCATTAAAAATTTTACCAAACGCTAGCTCTATTAGCTTGCTTGAAAACTCAAAGTCTAGCTGTAAATTAACCTTACACGCATGCGTATCTAATTGCTGAAAGTGCCAGCGACCTTGCAGGGTTTTAAAAGGACCATCAACCAAGCGAAGCATCACTGTTTGCTCATCAATTAGCGTATTTTCAGTGGTAAACCATTTTTTTATGCCGGCTTTAGATATTTCTAAACTAGCGGTCATGTTATTATCATGCTGCTTAATAATTTTTGAGTCTGAACAATTAGGTAAAAACTGTGAATAGGCTTCTACATCATTGACTAGATCAAACATCTCTTTAGTGCTGTACATAACCAGCGCGCTTTTTTCTATTTGTGGCATACTCACTCCCAACTGTGTGCAGGAATTTTAGCAAGCTTTGTCCGTTTCCCCAAACTTTCATCGCGCTTAAATTAATCCTTCGCTTTTGCATGTATAATTTAAAAAATCGATGTAAAACATCTTGTATAACGTATATTATAGGGCACTATGGCTAAGAAAAATTCATCAAAATCGACAAGTAATACCATCGCGCTAAATAAAAAAGCGCGACACGAGTATTTTTTACACGACAAGTTTGAAGCAGGTGTTGAACTCCAAGGCTGGGAAGTAAAAAGTATCCGAGCAGGTAAAGTAAATATCTCTGAAACTTATATTCATCTTAAAAACGGTGAAGCATTTTTATTAGGCAGTACCATTCAGCCTTTAAATAGTGCATCGACCCATGTTATTTGTGACCCGCTACGTTACCGTAAATTACTACTAAGCAGGCGTGAACTCGACCGCTTAGTTGGTGCAACTGAGCGTGATGGTTATTCATTAGTTGCCACCGCTATGTATTGGAAAAAATGCTGGGTGAAGCTTGAATTCCATTTAGCTAAAGGTAAGAAAATGCATGACAAACGTGAAGACGGTAAAAATAAAGATTGGTCCCGTGAAAAAGAACGTTTAATGAAACATAAAGTTTAAATAAAAACGCCTAACATGATGTTAGGCGTTTTTTTTGATTAAACTTCTAGCAAAATACAAATTATTACAAATTAAAGTTGCTCGGTGATTTATTTTTAAATAATGAGAAAAACACTCTCCAGCAGCAGATAGCAAGTATCCCATCGTTTTCCTTCATTGAGAAAATCAGTACATATTCGTGCCGATAACAAAATCATCTTTGCGGCTAATTGATAACACTTAAGTTACATGGTATTAATAATTCGACTTGTAAAAACAAGTAAATTATAACATATCAACAAGGACTTAAGGATGAAGCAATCAATTGCATTTACACCGAGCTTAATCATCGGTGCTACTATCGCATTGTCAGCAGGTTTTAGTACAACAACTTATGCTGCACAGCAGACTGCAGAAAAAGTAGAACGTATTCAAGTAACAGGCTCTCGTATCAAACGTTCGGATATCGAAGGCCCATCGCCAGTACAATCCATCAATAAAGAAGATATCGAAAACATGGGTTATGACAACCTACAGCAGCTTCTTGAAAGAATGCCTGTTGCAGGTAATGGTACCTTTTCAACCCGTGGTAATAACCAAGACTCAACCGCTAATGGTTCAGCTGCCGTCAGCCTTCGTGGCTTAGGGGCTGATGCTACATTGGTACTTATTAATGGTCGTCGTGTTGCTATAAGCGCATTTGCTGAAGGGATCACCAATTCATTTGTTGATATAAACAGTATTCCTGTTTCAGCCATCGAACGTATTGATATTTTAAAAGATGGCGCATCTGCAATCTATGGCTCTGATGCCGTAGCAGGTGTTGTAAACGTTATCTTGAAAAAAGACATTGACGGTGTTGAAGTTAACTTAGGTTATGGCGGCACAGATGGCCCCAACTATGAAGAAACCACAGCCAGCATTGTTTGGGGTACGACGAGTGCAAAAAGTAGTGCGTCCGTTATTATTGACTACTTCAAAAACACCTCTTTATCATCAAACGAAATGGGGCGCTTAGGTACCGCTAATCAATCTCCATATGGTGGTGAAGATTTCCGTTCATCACGTGGCTTCCCGGGCTACTTCTATGTTGATGGCGTTAAAACAATCGACCCTGCATGTCCTGCAGAAAACGCAACATCAAGCGGTAGTTGTTTATTTGACTATGGCCCATTCGGCTATATTGCTCCTGCATCAGAACGTGTGGGCGCTATTTCACAATTTGAATACCGCTTTGACAATGGCATTACTGGCTTTTTAGAAATGGCTGTACAGCATAACAGTTCAGTTGCAGCAGGTGCACCAACGCCACTTGATGAAGATGCGGGTTTAACCGTACCAGGAAATCATCCAAATAATCCATTCGGTCAAGATATTGAAATTGGTCGTTACAGAACAGTGGATGCAGGCGCGCGTCAATGGGATATCGAATCAGACACATTACGTTTCGTTGCTGGTTTAAAAGGTGAAATTAACGACTGGAGCTGGGAAACAGCGGTACAAAAAGGTCGTAGTAAGTCATTACAAACTGGGGATCGCTCACAAGGCTGGGTACGCACCGACTTCTTACAACAAGAAATTGATGCGGGTAACTACAACCCATTTGGCGGCACTTACAACGATCCGGCTGTAATTGATAGAATCACAACCAGCTTGGTTCGCCAAGGTGAATCTCATATGACGTCGTTCGATGCTAACATTTCGGGTGAAGCATTTAGCTTTGGTGACGATGTTGTCATGATGGCGGCCGGTATTGAGTACCGTGAAGAAGACGTAACTGATACGCCTGATGATCAATTTCAACGTGGATTAATCTTTGGTACCGAGTCTGTTTCAGCTGCCGCAGAGCGCGACCAGTACGCTGCCTATGTAGAGTTTTCAATTCCACTTGCGGAAAACTTAGAGTTACAACTTGCTGGCCGTTACGATGATTACAGTGACTTTGGCACTACGACAAACCCTAAAGTCGCTTTACGCTGGGCACCTACAGATGAAATCACAGTACGTGGTTCATGGGCGCAAGGCTTCAGAGCACCGTCACTTGCACAAGTAGGTTTAGGACCATCTCAGGAAAGTCAGTTCTTTATTGATAACTATCGCTGTGATGCAACAGGTAAAGATTGTGATCCGCTAGATTACAACATTGAATTTGCCGGTAACCCTGATTTAGAAGCTGAAGAATCTGAATCTTGGAACGTCGGCTTTATTTGGGCACCCACAACTGACTTTGGTTTAAGTGTTGATGTGTGGAGTATCACTCAAGATAATAAAATTGATGAGCAAGAGTTTGGTCCAATTTACAACTCAGAGTGTAATAACCAAAATAGTACGGTATGTGTACGCTTACCACCATCAGGTACTGACAGCCTAGGAACTATTCAAAAGATTTTCAGTACTTTTGAAAATGTATCATCACAAGAAGTTTCTGGCGTTGATATTTCAGCAAACTACAATCATTCACTGGATGATTTAGGCTTACTAAAATTCAATTTAGAATGGGCTTACCAAGATAAATTTGAAAAAGATGGCCGCGATTACACTGGTGAATATGGTTACCCAGAGCACCGCTGGATTTTCTCAACAAACTGGGAAATAGGTCAATTCAACACGAACATGAACATTAGTTACGTGGGTGAGTTTGAAGATACGCCGGATATCGATTTCGATGGCAACTTAGACTTCGATAGTAATACATCGCGTACTGTTGATTCTCAAGTATTGGTAGATTTACAAACATCATACCGTATTACTGAGTCAGCAAAAATATCTTTAGGTGTTAATAACTTATTTGATGAAGAGCCACCATTTGCAATTGGTGACGGTGATTCAGATCTGTATGGTTACGCATCAGGTGTACACAACCCTCGCGGTCGTTACATTTACACTAAAGTGAGCTTTTCGTTCTAATTAAAAGCAATAAAAAACCGCCAATATGGCGGTTTTTTTATCTTAAACTAAAGGGCTAAATTATAGCTCGCCTTCGTTTTCAGATAAGAATTTAGCGACGCCTTCAGGGCTTGCATCCATTCCTTTTTTACCTTCAGTCCAACCAGCAGGACATACTTCGCCGTGCTCGCTGTGGAATGCTAGTGCATCAACCATACGGATCATTTCGTCGATGTTACGACCAAGTGGTAAATCGTTCACTACTTGGTGACGTACGTTACCTTCTTCGTCGATTAGGAAAGAACCACGAAATGCAACGCCCGCTTCTGGGTGCTCAACGTCGTATGCTTTACAGATTTCGTGTTTAACGTCTGCAACTAGTGCGTATTGAACTTTACCAATACCGCCGTCTGCTACAGCCGTGTTACGCCATGCGTTGTGTGAGAATTGTGAATCGATAGAAACACCAATTACTTCTACACCACGTTTTTGAAATTCTGCATAACGCTTATCAAAAGCAATAAGCTCAGAAGGACATACAAAAGTGAAATCTAGAGGGTAGAAAAAGATTACTGCTTTTTTACCTTTGATTTTTTCGTGAAGGTTATAGCTATCTACAATCTCACCGTTACCTAGAACAGCTGCAGCGGTAAAGTCTGGTGCCTGGCGGCCTACTAATACACCCATTTTATTCTCCAAATATTTTGAGTTTATTGTCAATTGCATACGCAATACTGATAGTAATATGGGCGCTAATTTATAAATTACAATAGCAACCATATATAATTGATGATTATTCTATGGCTATCAAAAATAAATTAACAATCGTATTTATAGATAGCACCGTTCTAAAATAACGAACGCTTAACTAATGAACGGATTTTTATTCATAAAAAAACCTGCTTAAAGCAGGTTTTTTTACTAATCCATAATGTCGCTAGGCATATCACCACGAATATGTTGCCATATTTCACCGGTTTGATGACCATACTTACGCATCATGAATATTGCACCATCGTGCTCTTTATTTTCAGCAAGTTTGGTTAAATCTTTATAGAATTGACGTGCAAGCTCACGGGTGCGAGGATCTGAAAAGTAATGACAACCTATTTTAGAATAAAAGCCTTTGAAACCATTAAGGATCAGCACATAAATGCGGTTGTTACCAGCGACAGCTAACTCATGGTGTACTTTATAGTCATAATCAGCAAACGCTTGCGCGCTGTCTTCTAGCTCATCACTTTGCGATAAAATTTCAATAACACGTTCTGGTGCAAGCTTTATAGCTGCACGGGTGTAAATTGCGCTAATGTTGGTGCGTGCTGAAAGTAACTGATCGGTTAACTCTGGCATTTTGTCTTCGTCTAAACGTGCCAGTGTTTCAAGAATGTTTAATCCTGACGTTTCCCAAAAATTATTAACGCGAGTGGGTTTACCATGTTGGATTGTTAACCAACCGTCTCTGGCTAATCGTTGTAACACTTCACGCAATGTGGTTCTAGTAACACCAATTAACTCTGAGAGTTCACGCTCAGCTGGCAGAATTGAACCTGGAGGAAAATCACCATTCCAGATTGACTCTACTATGTACTCCTCAGCAAATCCTGCTGGGCTTTTCGCTTTAAAAATTCTCATTCAATTCCTACTCGAATTAATTCACATTACATCGCTACATACGATTAACTGACTGATTGTACCAGACAAGACGCAACTAACAAGTAAAGTAAGTTAAATTACCTAGGTATGTGATTAAAAAGGTAACTTTACTTGTATTATTTACCAGTTTTACCGATAGATTTTAAACACAATATGAATGCCAACCTATTATTCATACGAGACACTTTGACTATCATTCCATAGTTGTTTACACCCTCTATAAGCTGGACTAACTTAATGGCATTAACCAGACTATTAAGCGCCTCTTTAGGGAAAAATCATGCAACAGAGCATCCCATCTGCAATGTTTATAAATTTTTTAGGTAAAGCTCCTCAATGGTATAAATATACCATTATTGCATTTTTGATAATTAACCCGCTACTATTTCAATTAAGTCCCTATTTATCTGGTTGGGTATTAGTTATTGAGTTTATTTTTACACTGGCCATGGCACTTAAGTGTTACCCATTGCAGCCGGGAGGGCTGCTTGCTATTGAGGCGCTATTAATTGGCATGACATCAACGGCGCAAGTTGAACATGAGATAGCGCAGAATTTAGATGTACTTTTATTGCTAATTTTTATGGTGGCCGGTATTTACTTCATGAAAGATCTGCTGCTGTATATTTTTACCAAACTAGTGGTCTCTGTGAGAAGTAAAACTCTTTTATCGCTTGCTTTTGCAATGGCTGCGGCGTTTCTATCTGCATTTTTAGATGCATTAACCGTAATGGCCGTGGTGATTGCAGTGGCTATGGGTTTTTACAGTATTTACCATAAGGTAGCCTCAGGAAAAGACTTCATTAGTGAACACGATATTAATGATGATAACCAAGTAAAAGAAGTTAACCGACAAGAGCTTGAAGAATTCCGTGCGTTTTTACGCAATTTACTCATGCATGCTTCCATTGGTACTGCACTAGGTGGCGTATGTACTATGGTTGGTGAACCACAAAATTTAATTATTGCCGAACGAGCTAGTTGGCTCTTTGGTGAATTTTTTTTACGAATGCTACCAGTTACGTTTCCCGTACTTATCGCAGGCTTATTCACTACCTTTATATTAGAAAAAACAAAAACCTTTGGCTACGGCGCTAAATTACCAGAAACAATCCATGCTATTTTAAAAAACCATGCACAAACTCTTGATAAAAAACGCAGCAAACGCGATAGAGTTAATTTAACCATTCAAGCATTAATTGCCATATGGTTAATTACTGGCTTAGCGTTACATTTAGCCACTGTTGGATTAATTGGTTTGTCAGTTATTATTTTAGCCACATCATCGGCTGGTATAATAGAAGAGCACCAACTTGGTAAAGCTTTCGAAGAAGCCCTTCCCTTCACCGCATTGCTTTGTGTGTTTTTTAGTGTGGTTGCAGTAATCATTGATCAGCAACTATTTACTCCTGTCATTACTTGGGTGCTAACATTTGAAGGACAATTACAGTTGGTGATGTTTTTTGTTGCCAACGGATTGCTTTCTATGGTCAGTGACAACGTATTTGTGGGTACAGTGTATATAAATGAAGTAGCGGCAGCACTTAAAGCCGGCCAAATTACCCGTGACCAGTTTGATTTATTAGCGGTTGCTATAAACACTGGCACCAATTTGCCTAGTGTCGCCACACCAAATGGTCAAGCGGCATTCTTATTCTTGCTTACATCAACACTGGCACCGGTATTACGCCTATCTTATGGTCGAATGGTATATATGGCTTTACCCTACACATTTGTGCTTACCTGCGTTGGCCTTAGTGCCACTTACCTAGGCTTAAGCGATTTAACCAGTTTATTTTACAAGTTCGAATTAATACAGCACCATATTCCTGTTGCTAATACAGGGCATTAAAATCTTCCCCTTCTTAGAGGAGCTAAAGACTTTAAGCTCCTCACTTTTTCCTTTTACTTGCCCCGTTGTTTATCCTACGTCATAATCTAAGCCCTTATTTAAATACGGATTTGTTATGAACTGGCTTGCTAATCTTAGTACACAACGTACCCCCTGGTTACTATTTAGTGGAATTGTTTTTCTACTGGAAGTTACTGCCCTTTTCTTTCAATACAACATGGGTTTAGCGCCGTGCATTATGTGTATTTACCAGCGCACTGCGGTATTAGGCCTACTTTTTGCAGGTATTATTGGAGCCAGTAAACCAAACAATCTCGTAGTACGTATTGTTGCCTATATAGTATGGGCAGTTTCAAGTGTATGGGGGCTACTTATTGCTCGTGAGCACATTGAAATGCAAACAACCACAGATCCATTTGCATTTAGCTGTGAATTTGAACCAAATTTTCCAGAATTTATGCCATTACATCACTGGATACCGCAATTTTTTGAAGCAACCGGTGATTGCGGAAACATAGATTGGCAATTTGCAGGTTTAAGTATGCCAGCATGGATGGAAGTTATTTTTGTACTCTTTACCGCCACACTCTTTATATTAGTGGCCAGCCGATTAATTACTAAAAAGTCACTTTAATATGTTTACTTTTTTTTCAAGCCAAGTTGATGAGCTTAAACACTTGAAAGTTCGTCAGCGACAAACTGTTATAGCTATCTCTTTAAGCATGCTATCGCCCAGTGATAGGGTCTTCATACGCATAGTGAAGCTGATGCTGTTGAGCCCATTTTTTTTAATATTCACTTTATTTGAAGGGTGGTTACTGGTGCCTTTTTTAATTGTGGCTGGGTTGAGTTATCCGCTACTAACGGCCCCAGTAGATGTTAATTTTGCTAAAAAGCATCTTGCTGCTGCCTTAAAACAGTTTGATCAGGGCGCATAGCGCCCTATTAATTTAAAACGCCACCTTACCATCGAGTTTGGCTAGCATTTTTTTACCCACCCCTTTTACTTTAGCTAGATCTTCAAGTGATGTGAAATCACCATTAGTTTCTCTGTAGTCGAGAATTGCCTGTGCTTTTTTCTTACCAACACCCGGCAACTTAATTAATTGCTTCAAATCAGCAGTATTAACGTTAACCATGGCTGACTGCATCTGCTCTGATAGCATATCGCTTTGCGCAAAAGTGGTACCCATAGGTAATAAACATAAAGCGGCTGCTAACGAGATTATTTTAATTAATTTCATACTATTTCCTTTTGTGTTCCTACATGAACATTCGTTGATTATTTACACCCAGCACTTTTAAATAACTTTGTGGTTACTAAGTGCTAAAGGTAACAAACACTCCTTGCGACTCCTTTACTGCTGCGCGTTATAAAGTGACTTAATAAATAAAGTAGAGTTGGCCTTTATTGTCAACCAAGCTACAGATAAACTAAGGCTAAAGCTTGCAAAACAACGCGCAAGCTTGTACTGTATATAAAAACAGTAATCTAATGATTTAAAATAATCATATTGCCACGTAAGTAAGCAGGAGAAATCATGGCTGTTGTTGTTAAATATGTTGTAGAACGAAACGGAGTCGAGCGCATGACGTTTACTACTAAAAAAGAAGCTGATGCCTATGACAAAATGCTCGATATCGCCGAGTCACTAGAACTTATGCTTGAAAAAGTAGATGTGCCACTAAGTGAACAACAAGTTGAGTCGCTTGCACTTGAGATTGCGAAAAGTAAAGACGATTTTATGGCGGTGCTTAAGGGGACTAAAGAAGTACCCGCAAAAGCTAAAAAAGCAAAATCAGATAACGTTGCCGATATTAAAGATAAAGCAGCGAGCTAATCTAAAAAATAATGGTGCTGCTTATGAGCCGCATCACTAATTAATAAAACTGAATTCGAGCTTCGAATTCAGTTTTATTATGTCTATAAATAATGATAACGACAAGCCAGTTTGCTGCGATTAAATCATTACAGTTTGCCTCTATTAAAAGTCAGTCAATAAAAAATGCCAACCAGTTAAACTGGTTGGCATTTTTTTAAACCAAACCTTTACGTTAGTGAATCAGTTACAATGACGATTCAACTTCATCAAACAGATCAGTAATTTCTTTTTTCGGTTCAGCTGTTACAAGGCTACCTACCACAATAGCAATACTCGCTAAAATGAAGCCTGGGACGATTTCATAGATCACGCTACTTAAGCTATCACCATTAATAGTAATAGGCGCATAAATCCACACAAGCACGGTTAGAGCACCAACAACCATACCACTGATAGCCCCTTTTAAGTTCATGCGCTTCCAGTAAAGGCTAAACAATACCAATGGACCAAATGCAGCACCAAAACCTGCCCATGCGTTGCTCACTAAATCTAGTATTGAACTATTACGGTCATAGGCTAAATAGATAGCAAATAGCGCAACCAGTATCACGCTAATACGTCCTACTAGTACCAACTCAGTTTGCGAAGCATTACGGTTTAAGTAAATCTTATAAAAGTCTTCAGTTAGAGAGCTTGAACACACCAATAGTTGCGATGAGATAGTACTCATAATTGCAGCTAAAATAGCCGCCAGTAAGAAACCTGCAATTAACGGATGAAAAATTAATTCCGCCAATACTAAGAATATTGTTTCTTTGTCGGCAATTGGCATTTGATTTTCAATCATGTATGCAGCACCGAATAAACCGGTAAATACTGCACCAATGGCAGATAAGGTCATCCAAGACATACCAATACGACGCATAGTTGGCATTTCTTTTACTGAGCGAATAGACATGAAGCGCACAATAATATGCGGCTGACCAAAGTAGCCTAAGCCCCACGCCATTGCAGAAATAATAGCAATAGTAGAACCGCCCGCAAACCAATCAAGCATACTTAAAGAATGAATTTCGCTTGCTTTAGGCGAGCTTAGTAATTGCTGATAATTTGCATTTGCTAAGGTGTCCATAAAGGGTTGATCAAGCATCATGTAAGTGGCAATTGGCACTGCCAACAACGAAATAAACATGATACAGCCTTGCACAAAGTCTGTAAGGCTAACCGCTAAAAAACCACCAAACAGGGTATAGACCACTACCACACCAGTGGTAATGTATAAGCCCATTTCGTAACTCATTTGAAATGAGTTTTCAAACAACTTACCACCGGCAACAACACCCGATGAAGTGTATAAGGTAAAGAAAACAATAATTACTATTGCAGAGATAACACGTAGGATATTTTTGTTGTCATCAAAACGGTTTGCAAAGAAATCGGGGATAGTAATGGAGTCATTGGCTTTTTCAGTATAAACACGCAGTCTTGGTGCTACTAAAAAGTAGTTTGCCCATGCACCCAATACTAAACCAATTGCAATCCAAACCTTACTCAACCCAAATAAATACATTGCGCCGGGTAAGCCCATTAATAACCAACCACTCATATCTGATGCACCAGCCGATAGGGCAGCAACACTGGGGGCTAAATTACGACCACCTAGCATATACCCTGAAATATCACTGGTAGATTGCTTATATGCGTATAGTCCTATTCCTAGCATTACAATAAAGTACAATGCCAGTGAAATAATCATTCCTGTTTCCAAATTTGCCTCCACTTAAAAAAGTAATAACAGGCTTGTAATCCAAATAATGACTCTTGAAATCTTATAATTAAGACAGTATTGGAATAAAAGCTTTCTATCCAACTATAACACGGTAATTACTAATAACTCCAACTCGCTAATTTAAGTAGATAAAAAACCATCTATTCGCTCACTTTTAAAACAAATAGAATAAAAAACAATGAGTTTAGATTAATAAAAACCACCCAAGCCATGATATTTTATTAATATAATTCATTTTCCCGATGCTATTTTGAATGTTTTCCAATATATTATTACAATGTTAACCAATTTCTACTGTTTCGGAATCTTATATGTATTTTTATGCTGCTCGCCAACCTATTTTAGATCGCAATAAGGAGTTAATTGGCTACGAGCTTTTATTTCGTGATGGAGTAGATAACGTTTTTCCGAACATTGACGGCGACGAAGCAACGTCTCGACTGATTGAGGGCAGCCAGTTTAACTTTGGTCTTGAAGATTTGACCGATAATAAACCTGCTTATATTAACTTTACCCTAGACACCTTACTAAAAGGCTACCCCACGCTATTAAACAAAGACGGGGTAGTGATTGAAATATTAGAAACCGTTCAGCCGGGGAAACGTCTGCTTGCGATAGTTAAAGACTTAAAAGAGAAAGGGTATACACTTGCTCTAGATGACTACGCGCATCAACCGGTATGGCGTCACTTTTATCCGTTTATTGATATCATTAAAGTTGACTTTTTAACCTGTGATATAGAGACCGTTAAAACGATCATCGAGGATTTAAAACCTTACCCACACATTAAATTACTCGCGGAAAAAGTTGAAACCTACGAACTGTACAACCAAGCTTTTGAGCTAGGCTTTGAGTACTTTCAAGGCTTTTTCTTTTCAAAACCAGAGATGGTGCAAAGCAAAGCCTTACCGCCATCGGGCATGGCACTGGCTGAACTTCTCTATGAAACATCCAGTGTAGAAATGGATCTTAAAAAGATCACCGATGTATTTGAGCGTGATGTTAACTTATCTTACAAGCTCTTGCGCTATTCAAACTCAGCAGCATTTACCCGCCGCTCTGAAATAAACACTATAAAACAAGCGCTGATTGTATTAGGCGCTGCTGAAATTAAAAAACTTCTTTCTTTATTATTTGCAGCACAAGTATCTGCAGATAAGCCATTAGAGCTTATTAGACTGTCGCTAACACGGGCACGTTTTTGTGAGCTGTTAGCTATTTCACATGGCAAACTTAAAGATACTGGTATGGCATTTTTAACTGGCATGATGTCGCTTATGGATGCGATATTAGATGAAGAGATGGACAGTGTAATGCTTAAATTGCCACTGTCTAATGAGATAAAAACAGCGCTGTTAAACAATGAAGGGCTACTGGCTGAATACTTAAGCTTAGTGACTCTGTATGAGCATGGTGATTGGCAAGCTGCGAACGACAAAGCTCAGCAACTAAACTTAGGTGATGAAGTGCCTGATGCATACCACGAAGCTCTCAACTGGGTTAGTGAGCAAATGCAGGTGATGATTGATAGCTAAATGGGTTATTACTAATTAAAAACAAAAACGCCAGCATTTGCTGGCGTTTTTACTTTTATTAAAGGCTTTCTAAGAAATCTTCATCAAAATCTTCAGGCTCTTCTTTTATTGGCGGGTTACCATCAAAGAGCTCGTATAATTGACGCTGAAAATAAATGTCTTTAATAAACAAGTACGGGTCTAACGAATCATTCAATAATCCTTCCTGAGCCATTAATGACGCACGTGCTTCAACTGCTTTTAGTGCAAACACTAAAATAGTTTGTGGTGTAGTCAGTGCTATTTCAGGCAGTACAACATTATCAACCACATCACCGGTTAAGTTACGCGCGGTAGATGGCCCCATTGCTGGGATCATTAAATAAGCACCATCACCCACTCCCCACACACCTAACGTTTGGCCAAAGTCTTCGCTAGTTACTTCAAGCCCCAGCGAACTAGCTACATCAAATATGCCAAATACACCCACAGTTGAATTCACTAAAAAACGTGCAAAATTAATTCCAGCACTGCTTGGTTTTCCTTGCAGACCAGCATTTATAATATCAACGGGTGCGGTAATATTATCGGTAAAATGCACAATACTACGACGAACAGGCTGCGGTGTAACAGTGATGTAACCCACTGCTGCTGGCCTTAAAATATAAGTATCGAGTACGTCCATATTAAAGTCATAAATAGGTCTATTTACACTTTGTAAGGGATCGCGCTCATCATATTTACTCTCGGGCACTTGAGCACAGCCCGATAAGGTGAGTAAACATAATAAAAGTAAGCCTTGTTTTAACATCTCAAATCCTTAAGGTATTAATGTATCAATGTTCAGTTGCACTTGTTGCACATCTTTACGAAGCAGTACCTCAGAGTGGCCTTCAAGCTCACCGGCGCTTGGCATCACTGAATCATCATTAGAGATACGCGCAGAAATAACAATTTCACTGGCACTGGATAAATTTAGCCCCGCCATCATGGCGTTCGAATCGCTCAGCTCAACCGTGATTGGAAAGCTATAGTCTGTTAGTTTAACAACGGCTAAAGGCATGGGTGAACCTTCAGAAGCTTTAGCAAACACAAACAAAATACCGTTACTGGGCTGTTTGTCTGCAAGTTGCTCGTCAATCTTAACCGTGACCTGAATACCCTGAACAACGTGCTGTTCATGACTGTTTAACTCACTTTGCTGAGCTATTTGGCCATCAATTTCACTGATGCGCTCAGAAATCATAGCATAACGCGTATCTGACTCGTCCATACTGGCAAGAAGTACTTCAAATGCAGCTTTTGCCTGTATCCAATCTTTTCTCTCAAAGGCAATCAGCGCAAGTAACGAAATCGCATCGAGGTTATTTGGTTGTGCTTGTAGTACTTTAGAAAGCATACCCGCTGCGCGAGTCATATTCTCATCACTGCCCTCAAGTAATAATACCTGCGAGTAGCTCACCAAGGCTTGCATATTATCAGGGTTCATTGACAATGCTTTATCAAATGACTGTTTTGCCATGTCAAACTCATTAAGCATTATAGCCACACGCCCTAACAGCATCCAAGCAACTTCATCGTCACCGCTTTGGCTTAACTTCGTACGCAATGCCAATGCAAACGCTTGCAGTTCATTTTTAGTTAACGGCTCACCTTTTTGCATTACAGCGCGTTGGCCATAATCGGCCAAGTTGTCCATTGCATCATGCCAAGCCGCTATTTGTTGCTGGCTGCCGGTCATTGCATAAAATATACCCGCTAACGCAATTAAAAACGCCGCCCCTGTTAAAGCAAATATACGATTGTCACCACGACTATTGAGTGACTTCTCTGGTGATAATTCATTTAGCAAACGGCGTTTTAGCTCAACAATTGCCTCGCTGTGGTTTTGCGAGTCTATGCGTTGGTTGTCTAAATCAGCCTGAAGTTCAACTAAACGCTGCTCATAAATGCTGATAAGCTCAGCATTAGCGTTATGAGTAATGGTTACTACGCGCTCTTTTTTTAAAAAAGGCACAATAATAAACAGCAATGCAATGAGTGTGAGTAAAGCAAAAGACGCCCACATTAAAATCATTTAACTTTGCTCCTGACGTTTATTTTGTTTAATCAACTTATTGAGCATCACTTCATCAGTGTCACTCCACGTTTGTTTTACCGACGCTTTACGCTGGCGAATAACAATAAAGCCAAAGCCTATTATTACAATGAGTACTGGCAACACCCACAGAATTAACGTAGCCGGCGTTACTGGTGGATCGTAATGAACAAAGTAGCCATAGCGGTCAATCATATAATCAATAACTTCGTCTTTGCTTTTACCATCTTTTACTAACGCCAATACGCGATCGCGTAAGTCTTTTGCAACTACGGCATCTGAATCAGCAATATTTTGGTTTTGACATTTGGGACAACGTAATTCTTTAGTTAGCTCTTCAAAACGAACCGCTTGCTCGTTGCTATCAAATTGATAACGGTCTTGTTGAGCAAACGCAGTTAAACTAATAAATAAGCTAAGGGTTAATAAAAACAATCTCATGGCTGCAGCTCCTGCATAAGAGGCGCAAATTTAGCGCGCCAAACTCGAGGGTTTATATCACCGGTGTGGTGTAACAAAATAGTGCCATTTTTATCAACTAAAAATGTTTCTGGTGCTCCAGACACACCCAAATCTAACGCCAAAGAGCGCTCTAAATCTAAAATATTAAATTGATAAGGGTTACCTGCGCGCGCAAGCATATTACTCACATCGTCACGCAGTGCTTGCATATCAAACGGGCCATCAAAATCAGCATCGTAGCTTTGTACATAATACAAGCCGATAATTTTAATGCCTTGCTCGCGAAGCTTAGTTAAATAATCAAGCTCAGCTAGACACGTTGGGCACCATGTACCCCACACGTTTAATAAATACACGTCACCTTTTAATTGCTCATCAGTCCAATGTTTGTCATCTTGCATTAAATCAGGCAAGTTGAATGCTGGTAAGGTTTGACCAATGCGCCCCGTTTGTATTTCCCGAGGGTTAGCAAACAACCCTTGATATAAAAACACACAAATAAAGATAAAAATTAGTAAAGGTACAACTGCCATCAATTTACGCTTCATAATGCCCCCTCTAATTCATCTTTGCGAGGTGTAGCGCGATAACGCTTATCAAATAAAATTACAAAACCAGCGAGTGAGATCAGAACACCACCAATCCACATCCAACGCACAAACGGCTTGTGGTAAATACGTAATGACCAAGCCCCCTCACTTAGTTGCTCACCAAGCGCGAGGTATAAATCACGAGTAAAACCAGCATCTATTGCGGCTTCAGTCATAAATTGCATACCAATGTCGTATCGGCGTTTTTCTGCATATAAACGCGTTACAGTGTCATTTTCTTTTAATACCGTTACCACGCCAGCATGACCACTGTAGTTTGCACCACGAATTGTCTTTACGCCTTCAAAACGATATTGATACTGATTAAGCTGTACACTATCACCTGGCTTCATGGCGACATCGCGCTCAACTGAATACGCTGAGGTAAGGGTAATACCGGCAATAACAAAAGCTAAACCAACATGACCAAGCACCATAGCCCAGTAACTTAAACCTAAGCGTTTGATGCCGACTTTAAGTGAGCCATGAACAGCGGCTTTGGTGTAAAGGTCAATAAAGGTGGCTATAAATATCCATACACCCAATGTAGTCGCTAACAGAGTGAGTGGCGTAACCACTTCATAACTGCTAAACAGCCAAGCACAGGTAATAACAACGCTGGCTAGTGCGCCAACAAATAGTTTGTTTTGTAAAAACGCCCATTTATTTTGCTTCCAGCGCAAAAATGGTCCTATGCCCATTAAAATCGCAAATGGCACCAGTAGAATTGCAAACATTTTATTAAAGAAAGGTTCGCCAATAGAAATACTACCTAAGCCCATTTCTTTGTGCACCATAGGTAATAAAGTACCTAATAGTACAATTAAGGTGGCAACCACTAAGAAAATGTTATTTAGCCAAAGTGCTACTTCACGAGAGACAAACTTATAACGTCCTTCACTTTTAACTTGTGAAACACGCAAGCCGTAAAGCGCTAAGCCACCGCCTACAACAATGGCTAAGAAGGCAAGAATAAATAGCCCACGATCCGGATCGGTTGCAAAGGCGTGCACCGAAACAATAATCCCTGAACGAACAATAAAAGTGCCCAGTAAACTTAATGAAAAAGCAGCAATTGCTAATAATACGGTCCATGATTTAAATACACCGCGCTTTTCAGTCACACTTAAAGAGTGTAATAAAGCCGTTGCCACTAACCATGGCATCAGTGATGCGTTCTCAACTGGATCCCAGAACCACCAGCCGCCCCAGCCAAGTTCTGCATAAGCCCACCAACTACCAATGGTAATACCTAAGGTTAAAAAGCCCCATGCAGTCATCGTCCATGGGCGTGACCACTTAGCCCAGGTATTATCGAGCTTACCGGTTAATAGCGCGGCAATAGCAAAGGAAAAAGCCACAGAAAGACCCACATACCCCATGTAAAGTAATGGTGGATGAATGATCATACCTGGGTCTTGTAATAATGGGTTTAAATCTCGCCCTTCAACTGGGAAATAGGGCAATAAACGCTCAAACGGACTTGACAGCAATAAGGTGTACATCATAAAGCCGACACCTAAAAAGCCAAGCACACCTAATACACGAGCACGAAGCACCCAAGGAAGTGACTTTGAACGCACCGCGACCAGAGCTGTCCACCCGGCTTGCATAAGTAACCACAGTAAAATAGCGCCTTCATGACCACCCCATGTAGAGGTGATTTTATAATACCAAGGTAAGGTGCTACTTGAATGATAAGCAACGTAAGACACGGTAAAATCATCGGTTAGGCTGGCATAAATAAGAACAGCGAACGACAAAGCAACAAATGCAAACTGACCAACCGCTAATGATGGCGCTGCGCGCATCAATCGAAGATTACCTGTGTGTGCTCCCCAAAGTGGGAAAATACACAACAGCACACTGAGCACCATGGCCAATGTTAAAGAAAAATAACCAATTTCTGGGATCATATCAGCTCCCACTATCTAAGTTATATTTTGGCTTTTCGTGCTTAATGCCTTTTACTGCCTCAGCAACTTCTGCCGGCATATATTCTTCATCATGCTTAGCCAACACTTCAAATGCTTCAATCACGTTAGGCTCAACTAACACACCTTGCGCAACAATCCCTTGTCCTTCACGAAACAAATCAGGCAAAATACCTTGATAGCGTACCGTTACCAATGGCCCCGTATCAATCAGCTTAAAGCTTACTTTTAAGCTTTGTTCATTTCTGATCACAGAGCCTGGCACTACCATGCCGCCAATTCTCAGCTTTTGGCCTACAAACGGCTTTTCTTTATTGGGACCTTTACCATCAATTAATTCGCTGGGGGTGTAAAACAAATTAATATTTTCTTGTAAGGCGTACAACACTAAACCTATTGATCCACCAATACCAAAGAGTACGGCGATAATAACCAAAAGGCGTTTTTTACGTCTAGGGTTCACGAGGTTTGCTCCTGCTTAGAATTTTTAATTCGAGTTTCACGTGCAATTTGTTGCTCAACCGACGCTAAAATTTGTTTTTTGTCGCGTAACGAGCTAAATAAAATACCTAATAGAATCAATGCACATGTACCAAAAGAAAGCCATACATAAAAACCATAGCCTCCCATTGCAATAAAATCTGAAAACGAGTCAAACTGCATAATTACCCCTTAGTTAACAACTGTCGCACCCATGGGCGGTGCTTTTCACGGTGTAAAATTTCATTTTTAAGACGAATTAAAGTCACCGTACCGACAAACGCGGCAAAGGCTAAAATATTAATCATTAATGGCCAAAACATACTAGGGTCAACCGCATCGCGATTAAACTTAGTGATACTCGCCCCTTGGTGCAGGGTATTCCACCACTCCACCGAAAAGTGAATAATAGGTAGGTTGATCACCCCTACAATGGCTAAAATAGACGCGGCGCGACCTGCTGACTTTTTATCTTCAAAGGCATGGTACAAAGACAACACCCCTAAGTATAAAAATAATAAAATAAGTTCAGAAGTCAGCCGAGCATCCCATACCCACCACGCGCCCCACATTGGTTTACCCCATGCAGCACCAGTAATTAAAGCAATTGCTGTCATACACGCACCAACAGGCGCGATTGCAATTACCGCAAGCTCGGCATTACGTAGTTGCCATACCAAGGCAACAATGGCAGCAATCGCCATTGATGAATAGGCGCCCATAGATAAAATAGCGGAGGGCACGTGAATAAAAATAATACGGTAACTGTCTTTTTGTTGGTAATCGGCAGGGGCAAAACCTAATCCCCAAACCCAACCAACAATCATACTAACGACCGTAACTACTGCAAAATATGGCAGTAGAGTATTGCATAATTGATATGCTCGCTCTGCTTTCGCATACGGATGTAACCACTTCCACATATTAACTTACACTCACTTTTAATGCTGATGATATGGCAATTGGCGCACTAATAATCGCAACGACTAACATGGCACCTAGGATTGCAAGCTGACCACTGTAATCCAGCGACATAGTACTGGTATCAATAGCGGAAGTTGCAAAAATTAAAACCGGGATATACAAAGGCAGCACTAGTAAGCTCATTAAAATACCGCCTTTTTGTAATCCCACCGTTAGGCCTGCTCCTATCGCGCCAATAAAGCTCAATAAAGGAGTTCCCAATAATAGCGTTAATAACGTGGCCATTAGGGCCGTCGTTTCTAAATTTAGTAGTAAAGCAAATAAAGGCGTCATTAGCACTAGCGGTAAACCGGTGATCACCCAATGAGCCGCAACTTTACCTAATACGGTTAATGATAAAGGATACGAAGAAGCAATTAGTTGCTCCAAAGAGCCATCGTTATAGTCGTCTCTAAATAGTTTATCGAGTCCAAGCATGGTTGATAATAAAGCCGCAACCCAGATAATGCCCGGCGCCATTCTTGATAACAACCCAGGCTCAGGCCCTATCGCTAATGGAAATAACGAGATAACAATTAAAAAAAATAAGATGGGATTGACTATTTCAGCACGCTGACGAAAAGCGAGCTTAACGTCTTTACTAAATACCGCGACAAATAACTGCCAATATGAGTGCTGTCGTGTCATTAGTGGCGGTACTCCAAAGTCAAGGTTTGTAAGTCACTAAAATGGGTGGTTAGGTCTTGATGTGTTGTTAACAAAATGGCGCCCCCCTTTGATAAATGCTCAGTAAAACGTTGCTGTAAAAAGGCAACGCCACTTTTATCGAGCGCAGTAAAAGGTTCGTCTAAAATCCACAACTTAGCTTCAGATAACCATAATCTGACCAAAGCTACTCGTCTTTGTTGACCCGCCGATAAGGTTCTAACAGGCACATCTTCCAGCCCTACCAAACCTAGCTTACTTAATAAAGAGTATAAGTCAGGGGTGTCAACGTAACCATTAATAGCCAACCAATGTGTTACATTTTCAAGTGCACTGAGTTGTACGTTCACACCTGTTTTATGGCCTATATATAATAAGTCTCTGGCGTATTCGTCATAATATTTTTTGATAGATTGATTAAGGTATAAAATATCACCTTCATCTGGCAGCGAAAAACCGGCAACAATGCGCAATAACGATGTTTTACCTGCCCCATTAGGACCAGCTAACTGCATGATTTGACCGCTTTTAAGGCTAAAATTAAGTTCATCAAACAAACAACGCTCTTGCTTGATACAAGTAACGGACTTAATGTGTAACAAGATGACGATTCTCTCTGCCAAAAATTAGCGGTAAGTCTACCATAATGATAGGGTAATACGAATATTGCTTTAGAATCGATTTACTTAAAATAAAGAAAACTTGATATAAAATAATGAATACACCAACGCACATTACATTGACTAACCCACAGGTTAGTAATCAAACAAGCAATTCAGGTCAACCTGTGTTACCGACATTGCCTGAAGAAGTGCTGGCGGCTAAAAACATTCAGTTTTCTAAAGAGTCAGTAACCTTAGATGTGTTTATGAATAAGCATTGGCAAACAATTCGACTCACGGTCAATGAAACTCCAACAAACGTTGAAAAAATAGCGAGTGCTAACATACAACTAAGTGCAGATGGTAAAAGCTTAACTATTATTCCTAACAACAGTACCTTATCAATTAAACAACCGGCTCAGTTACAACGATTTTTAAATTTTATAAACACCCAGAGTGATATTCAAAATAATCCGCTATCGATACAAGTCATATTAAAACCAACGCCAAAACTGGTGATTGAAAAATTTAATGCCAGTATTGCCATTAATAAACAAGTGGCGCAATTACTAGCACAAGAGCCCTCACTAAAAGGTATAATTGAGACTGATAGCAAAGGTACACGACTAAATATTATTAATCGTTTTGCTGACCTTGTGCATTCTCAACCTTTAAGCCAAGCAAAACTAACACAATTAGTTGCTAACAATTTAGGTCATGCTCAGCTTCATGCTACGCCCAAATTTGCGGTGTTAAATCCAAATACCGCAATAGGCTCGTTAAATATTAACTTAAGTCATCAACAATTATCTGAGCTACCCATAACCCCGACTAAGGTAACTATTACCAGCCAAGCAGATAAACTATTAATTAAAACCGCTTATCAAAATATAACCGTGGAGCTTAAAAACTCATTTAGTAAACCATTTAATGAAATGCTTTCACAGCAACCACAAATTGCTAACGATTCGCAAAAAATTAAACCTCACCCACTTAGTACCGTTAATAGTCCAATTCAATCATGGCTAAAAAGCAGTTTTGCTGATTTTAAAACGCGTATTTTAGATGCGGTAAAACATTTTGAAAGCAAGCCATTTACCACGGTATTAAACGCATCTCAAAAACCAAGCACTGTTGTTAATGAACAGCAAAAATGGCTCGCGCCAACGCAAAAAATAGACATAACGCAATTAAAAAGTCCTTTGAGCACAGCCCCCCCTTTAGTGCAACTTACCCAGCAGATAAAAGCCAGTATCTCCTTATGGCAACAGCGAGCGTCGACAACACATACAGACTCACATCCTGTTGTTACCCTGCCAGCACAAACAACTAATAGCACCTTAGCAGCCGTTAATCATTTACAGCCACTGGAAAAGCTATTATTGGCAACCGTTTTAAAACAAAGTGCAGCCGCTCCAATAGAGCAAAAAGAAGCTAACAAACACATTTTAAGCAGCCAACTGAACACCATTGTAGCTAAGATGACTGATCAGGGTACTGATTTAAACCGCTTGGTTAATCAGGCTTTTAACCGAATGTTGTCAGAAAGTAATTTACACCCAACCACCATACAACGTGAAATACTCAGCACTATAAAGCCGACACAACTGCCCAATGACACCTTGCAAAGCTCGTTTAATCGAGGTGTAGAACAACTTTCATTAAGTATTTTAGCTGCACCAATTATTAATCATAATCCAACAGCGATTAGCATCAATAATCAAAGCGGTTTAGAAGCCTTGCTTCAGGTTTTATTACCCACCTTTAAAGTAGGTAATAGTGCCAATAAGTTATTAGAGCAGTTACAGCAACCACAAGTGCAAGCATTAGCAGGCGAATTAACACAAATCAAAAGCACCTTAAGCCAAGTACAAGCACCCGTTTTGAGCCAGCAGCCTGACACTAACTCCTTGGTGCAATTTTTATTACCCATGAAACTGCCCCCTGAAGCGGCACAAACAGAAATATCGTTAGGGCAATATAAAAAGCCAAACAACGGTAAATTAGCGGATAAAAATGCGTGGTTTGTAAGGTTGAATTTTGATTATGCAGAACTAGGTAAACTGCAAATAACCGCAGAGCTGATGGACAAAGCAATCGATTGTCAGTTATTAGCGTCCACTCAAGCTGTAAGCGCGTTGGCTCATCCACACCTTGATAATTTACGCTCAAAATTGGCAAAACAGGGCTTGCAAGTGGGCGACCTAAACTTAAAACGAGCAGATGACAGCCATCAAGCATTTTACCAATCCCATGCCATTATAAATATTAAGGTTTAGTCATGACGGATTCATTTAAAAGCAATTCAGCAATTGGATTACTCTACGAGGCAGGCAATTCACCCACCGTTAGCGCTAAAGGATTTGGCGAGCTGGCAGATGAAATTATTGCCCTAGCTAAAGATAAAGGAATTCTAATCCATCAAGATGAAGCACTTGCAAATACACTCTCGAAATTAGAGCTCGGCGAAGAAATCCCTAAAGAGCTTTACTTTGTTATTGCTGAGCTGATTGCTTTTTCATATGTGGTAAGAGGAAAATTTCCGCCCGGATGGCAAGACTTTCAAGGAAAGCTCAATATAAAAGCATAATCCAATGTGATAAAAACAAAAAAGGCGCTAAGCGCCTTTTTGTTTATGTAAAGAAAATAACAGTTCTGCTTCAGCGCGGGGTAATTCACATTCGCGAATAACCTCATCTAAATCGGCACCTAACTCAACCATTTTTACTGCACGAGAGTAAATTTTAGCATCTGGATCATCGTATTTTTGAGCAGCTTGTTGCTGTATAAGCTCTTGGTTTTGTTGTTCTACCTCAAGCACTCGTTTACCAATACTTAGTAACCCAGTTCGTAACTCAGAGACTTCGCTACGTAAAATATCAATCTGCTCTGATGAATCTTTAAATTGCTGTAATTGTGCGTCAAGCTCATTCGCATACCGCTTTTTAAACATCACAATTAACAGCAACGAGAATAGCCCAAAGACTAAACCCGCAATTGCAATACCAAGTAATAACATAATTTTATGTAGAGAAGCTTATATATCGCTTAACTCATCCCATTCGTCATCACTAAGTAATTTATTTAAATCAACCAAAATAAGTAACTCATTATCGCGGTTACACACACCTTGAATAAATTTAGCACTTTCTTCAGTACCTACGTTTGGTGCGCTATCAATTTCAGAGCTGCGTAAATACACAACCTCAGATACGCTATCAGCTAAAATACCAATCACTTGTTCTTCAGCTTCAATAATCAAAATACGTGAGTTATCGGTCGCTTCAATATCAGGTAAACCAAAACGAGAGCGAGTATCAATAACGGTAACAACATTACCACGTAGGTTAATAATACCAATCACATACGAAGGTGCACCTGGTACAGGAGCAATTTCGGTGTAACGCAGTATTTCTTGCACTTGCATTACATTCACGCCATAAGTTTCATCTTCTAGCTTAAACGTAACCCACTGTAAAATTTCATCATTATTATCTGCATTTTTCTTGGCTGACAGTAATTTATCTTCACTCATGCTCTTACCTCGTAATGGTCATTACTTGTGACGGCTATCTAAGCCTTTCTCTAATAGTGCATTTAAATTATTAACATCTATTAAAGCACACATTTTTTCTTTAATTACTCCAGCAAGCCATGGGCGCTTACTGTTATTTGTACGCCATTTTACATCTTCTTTACTCAATGTAATGTTATTTATTAGTTTTTCTGCTAATAAACCCCACTGGCTATCACCTAAAGTGATTAGATATTGATAGTTTAAAGACGCTTCTAACTGCTCATCGTACTTTTCAGGCATAACCCAGCGCGCAGTATCAACAACATTGAGCTTTTCTTCTCGGTTGATCATGACACCTTTAAACCACTTAGGTTTGCCAAATAAATGATTCACTTCGCCAAGCTCATGAATGCCGCCTAACGCTTTTAACGGTACTGCTAAAGTGAGCCCTGCCACCTCGAAGAATAGTGCCTGGAATTCACCATCGAAGTACTCAGCCTCACTTTCAAGTGCTACATCATGCACAGGTTCAGGCTGTTGCGCTTGATGGGATTCTATTTCTACACTCTTTACCTGTTCATTAAGTTTTTCAACTTCAACAACGGGCTCAACTACAGGCTCAACCTGCAGTGATTGCTCTTTTTGCTCTTCTTCATAGGCAACCTGCTGAAGAAGCTTAGCAACAGGCTCAAGGTCTTTCGTTGGTTCGTCATCAGATAATAACGCCCCTAAATACTGAGTGACTACTTTTTCATTAGCAAATAATTGCTTACTCATTTATTAACCTTGTTTTATTAAATATTCAAGCAATGCTTTGTAAGCATAGACTCCACGCGCATTAGGGCAAAAATCAATAGGCACCTTTTGCGCTAAACTCGCATCTCTAAATTTTGTATCAACAGGAATCACACCTGGCCACACTTTTTCTTTGTACGTATCTTGTAATGTTTTATAGGCCTCAAGTGATGCTTTGGTGCGCTTATCATACATAGTTGGAATTATAGTATATTCATAGCTTTTCGCTTGCGAGGTTTGCATTAACTCCATAGTACGCATCATTCTATCAAGCCCCTTAAGCGCTAAGAACTCAGTTTGTACTGGCACCAATACTCTTTCACAGGCTGCAAGCGCATTGACCATCAGCACCCCTAAAACGGGCGGACAATCTAAAATTGCATAATCGTAATACTCGCTAATTTTAGCCAATGTTTTCTTTAAAATCAGGCCCATTCCCGTTTTATTACCCATACTACGGTCAAGTGTAGCAATTGCCATAGTGGCAGGTAGAATATCAAGGTTTTCTATGGTTGAGGGGCATAATGCTTGCAATATTTCTTCGCTTTTCATGCTTGAGCCGCGAGTGAAAATATCGTAAACACTGACCTCTAAATCTTCTGAATCAATGCCAAAGTAATAAGTTAATGATGCATGCGGATCGGTATCAATCAGTAAAACACGCTTACCTTGAAGCGCAAGGATCCCAGCAAGGCTAACCGCTGTGGTGGTTTTGCCTACCCCTCCTTTTTGATTGGCTACAGTCCAGATTTTCACATTACATCCTAATTACTGTTCATTACGCGTGGTAACACGAATGCCACCATGCTCTAAGCGAATTATTTTTATTGTATCGTCTTGAGTAGGCAACTCAACTTCTGTTGGTTTAGCTTCCTCAGGGACTTGCTGCTCAGTATCCTCATTCGATGACTCTGAAACCAAGCCGTATTTAGAAAGCGCAATCACTACTTTGCGGTTTTCAGCTCGCCCAGCTTCGGTATCATTATCGGCAAAAGGTGAATATTGGCCATACCCTTCAATAGCCATGCGTGCAGATTCAATTCCCAAACGCTCTAGCTCAACTAATATTGATGTTGCACGTGCCACCGACAACTCCCAATTAGAGCGAAATATTTCATTGCGTATGGTTTCGTTATCTGTGTACCCACGCACTCTTATATAGTTATCGACAGGTGCGATTATTGCTTCAATCTTTTTTACAACTTCTTTGGCTTGATTATGCGCAACAGCACTGCCACTGGCAAATAACAACCCAGAATTAAGCTCAATAACCAACCAATCTTGGCTAAGCTCTAGGCTTGCCTCACCACTGCGTATCTCATCAATCAGAGACGATTGTAGCTTGACCAGTAAACTATCGAGCGGCTTACCTAAGTGACGTTGGCTGATATTGCTATTGTCACTTTGACCATCGAGCAACACCGGCCCTTGTTCTTGTTTTTGAATACTTTCGCCATATAAAACCTCAACTTCAGGAGTCACTCTTTCAAGCAACAAAGCATCGCCGTTTACCCCTTTACCTTGCTGAGAAAATTGTTTCGCTGACTTATCAAAAACATGCTCAAGAGAGTTAGATAAAACTCGTATATTGTCTTCTTTGTTTATTGCAATAGCATACAATACAACAAAAAATGCAAACATAATGGTCATGTAATCTGCATAAGAGACTAGCCAACGCTCAGTATGTTGGCTTTTGGCGTTTTGATGACGTAAGCGACGGCGTAACATAACCGCTAATGGCCCTGTAAAAGAGGACGTTCGACACGGTAAGCTTCAAGCTTTAATTCAATATTAATAGGACTCTCACCTTGGCTAATGGCAATAACGCCTTCAGCTAGCATTTCATGGTAAAGCATTTTTTGCTCAACCCGTTGCTTTAATTTATTGGCCATGGGCAAAAACAGTAAATTAGCTAAACCTACGCCATATATAGTAGCGATAAATGCAGTGGCAATACCCGTTCCTAGTTGCTCAGGATCGTTAATAAATGACATCGCTTGAATAAGTCCAAGCACTGCACCTAAAATACCGATAGTTGGACTGTAACCCCCCATCGCTTCATATACACGACTAGCTTCAAGCAGTCGTTCTCGTTCAAGTAATAAATCTATTTCCAGGGTATCACGAAGCTTTTGGTCAGAGCTGCCATCAACTAATAAACTCAGTCCTTTAGCGGCATAAGGATCAGTGTGAGTAAGCGCTTCGTTTTCTAGGGCTAAATAACCCTCTTGGCGGGCTTTATGTGACCAGCGCTTTACTTGCTCAATCGCATCTTCAATATCGTGGTCATCGGTGACAAAAACCCAATGAGTAATACTGAGCATTTTCTTAAATGTATTGGCTGATGTTTGTAACATCACGGCCCCCAATGTGCCGCCTAATACAATAATTAGCGCAGGCCCATTAAACAGCGCAGATACCACACCTCCTTCTAAAGAATAACCGATTGCAATAGCGCCTAGTGCAACCAATAATCCTAAAACAGAAAGCTTATCCACAGCCAACCTCTCTTTTGAGGCGCACCGCTACATCATGAAGACCTAAGCTTTCATTTGCTAATCCTGCACTTGCTACTGCTTGGGGCATACCATATACAACACAGCTTTTTTCATCTTGAGCCCAAATTGTAGCGCCAGATTGTTTAAGCATGCGAGCACCATCACGACCATCCGCCCCCATACCAGTCAAAATAATGGCAAGGACATCGCCTTGATACGCTTTTGCCGCACTGGCAAAGGTAATATCAACACTAGGCTTATAGCTTACTCGTTCATTTTTATCTTCAAATACGCGTAATGTTCTGTTTGACCCCCGCCCTTCTACCATCATTTGCTGCCCGCCCGGCGCTAAATAAGCACAACCAGGTTGGAGTCTATCGCCTTGTTGCGCTTCTTTTACTTTAATTTTACACAAGCTATCTAATCGGGTTGCAAACGCAGGTGTGAATGCCGCAGGCATATGCTGTATGAGGAGTATTGGGTGTGGAAAATTAGCAGGCAACTGAGTCAAAATAGTTTGCAGTGCAACCGGTCCGCCTGTTGATGTGCCAATAGCAACTAATTGATATTGCTTACCACTGGCGCGCGCTGATGTGCTACTACTGGTTGGTGTAGGAGCTGCATTATTAAAGCTGCGATCAGGTTGAACAATTGGCTTTTTAGCGAGATTAGAAAAGCGATCTGACGTGCTTGCAGCAGGTTTACTTATACTAGGAGATGCTGGCGCTCTTGTGATTCTACCAATGCGCTGGCGACCTATTTCCTTTACCTTATCTTGTAATAACTTAATTGCGTCATCGTTATTACGGGCAATATCTTCAAACTTTTTCGGTAAAAAGTCCATCGCTCCGGCATCAAGTGCATCTAAGGTGGCAGATGCCCCAGCACGTGTTAACGATGAGAACATTAAAATAGGAGTGGGGTTACTCGCCATGATCTCTTTAACTGCGCTAATGCCATCAAGCACTGGCATTTCAACATCCATGGTGATCACATCGGGTCGTAACTGAGCTGTTTTATCGACCGCTTCTCGACCATTAACAGCGAAACCTATAACCTCAATGCCGCTGTCTTGTTCAAGAATTTCACTCACCCTGCGGCGAAAAAAGCTTGAATCATCAACTACTAAAACTTTAACAGCCATTTCGCTCTCTTATTCAATGAATGGGTAGGCATAACGTTTATGCCTACTTTTTATTATCCAGCGTAATGCTTTAGCATACTCGGCACATCTAATATCAGTGCAATACCACCATCAGAGGTGATTGTTGCACCTGCCATACCTGGCGTCCCTTGAAGTAATGCATCTAAAGGCTTAATCACCACTTCTTCTTGACCAATGAGCGAGTCAACAACGAACCCCACTTTTTGAGTTCCTATTTGCACAATCACCACATGGCCTTGTGCTTTTCGTTGTCCTCTATCAGCGCCTTTAATGAGCCAGTGTTCAAGATAGAACAGCGGTATCGATTTTTTACGAACAATAATAGTTAGCTGGCCATCAACCACATTAGTTTTTGTTAAATCTAAGTGGAATATTTCACTAACACCTGCCAGTGGCAACGCAAAGGTTTGTTCGCCAACCACTACCATTAAGGTGGGCAGTATCGCCAGAGTAAGTGGTACTTTAATTTCTAAAGTAGTCCCTACGCCCATCTCTGATTTAATATTTACCGAGCCATTGAGCTGAGTGATTTTTGTTTTAACCACATCCATACCAACGCCCCGGCCGGAAATATCTGATATCTCTTCTTTGGTTGAAAAGCCAGGCGCAAAAATAAGGTTATACGCTTCAGTATCAGAAAGGCGACTCGCTTGGTCGTGATCAAGCACGCCTTTACTAATCGCAATCTTTTTAAGCTTTTCAGCATCCATTCCGGCACCATCATCCTGGATGGTAAGTAGAATATGATCGCCTTGCTGAGAAGCAGATAAAGTCACAGTACCCGTTCTTGGTTTACCTGATGCTTCACGAACATCTGGCATTTCAATACCATGGTCGACCGAGTTGCGAACCAAATGCACTAATGGATCTGCTAATGCTTCGACTAAATTTTTATCTAAATCGGTGTCTTCACCGACAAGTAATAAATTAATATCTTTCTGCAGTGTTCGTGCTAAATCACGTACCACGCGAGGAAAACGGCCAAATACTTTTTTAATTGGCTGCATTCGTGTTTGCATTACCGCACCTTGGATATCAGCAGTCACTACATCTAAGTTAGAGATTGCTTTACCCATGGCCTCGCTATCAGAGTTAGTCGCTAGACTTACTAAACGATTTCGCACAAGTACCAGTTCACCTACCATGTTCATTATTTGATCTAGGCGTTTTGTATCAACACGTACTGTTGTTTCTGCCGGTGGTGGCGCTGCTTTTTTAGCGGGAGCTGCTTTTGCAGGCTGTGCAGCCGGTACCGGCTTGGCTGGCTCTGGCTTGGGCTGTGGTTTTGCTGCAGCAACAGGCGCTGGTTTGTTAGCGGCTACGGGTTCAGGTTTACTTTCAGGAGCCGGTGTTTCTATCGACTTAGGTGCACCTTTGCCGTGTAACTCATCTAGCAGAGCTTCAAACTCATCATCACTTATTTCATCATCGCTCGCGCTTGAATCATTATTTTGCGAGGCTGTAGGAGCTGATGGTGCTTGCTGTGGTGTGCTTGGGGCGTTTTGAGTTACTTCACCAAAACTACCGACACCATGAAGCTCATCTAATAAGCTATCAAATTCATCATCTGTAATATCGCCACTGACATCACTGTCGCTTGATGAGGATTGTTTTTCTTGCGGGGCTTGCCCTTTTCCATGAAGTTCATCAAGTAGACTTTCAAATTCATCTTCAGTGATCTCATCAATCTGAGAATCTGTACTACTAGTATCTGGGCCGCTAAATAATTCATCAAAAGCAAACGGATCTTCTTCCGCATCATTGCTTGGCTGCTCAACTACAGGTTCAGGTTCTACCGAGGGAGTTTCAACAGGAGCTATGTCTTCAACTGCAGGATCGCCGGCGAGTTCTTCAGCCGTTGGTGGTTGTCCAAGCTTGTGAAGTACTGCAAGTAACTCTGGATCTGCAGGCTCTGGCTGGTCACGATTTTTAATTGTGGCAAACATTTCATTAATGGTATCAAGTGCTTGTAAAATAACATCCATTAATTCAGAGTTAACTGTTCTTACACCTTGGCGCAATAAATCAAACACGTTTTCAGCACCATGACATGCATCAACAAGCTCTGTCATTGCCAAAAATCCGGCACCACCCTTAACGGTATGGAAGCCACGGAATATTGCGTTTAGTAGTTCAGTATCATCTGGGTTGTTTTCCAGTTCTACTAACTGTTCAGATAAAAGCTCAAGGATTTCTCCGGCCTCTACTAAAAAGTCTTGTAAAATATCTTCATCGACTTCAAAGCTCATGCAGTACTCTCCTATTAGAAGCCCAAACTTGATAATAGATCATCAACTTCATCTTGATCAGATACAACATCATTACGCGATTCTTTATCAATAATAGGCCCTTCTGGACCTGCTAGTGTTTGTGCAACAATGGAATCTTCTGTTTCTTCTGGTTGTTCAGTTGGTTGTACTTGCTCAACCTCACCTTGCGCCGCAAATGCAGTTAACAAGTGGATTAAGCTCTCTTCAACTTCACGCACAAGTTCAATAACACGACGAATAACCTGACCAGTTAAATCTTGATAGTCTTGAGCCATCAATACATTGGTCATCAACATTTGTAACTCATCCGTTTTATGATGAGAGCTGTTCATAAACTTATCAATGCTATGGCAAAGTGACTTAAACTCACCAAGCTCAATTTCACGGTTCATTAACCGATCCCATGTTGGCTTGATATCAGCTATTTCGTCAGCAATTTCTTGCGCTAAAGGTAAGCTTGCTTCAACCGCATCCATCGTTTTGTTGGCTGCGTTTTCTGTCATTTCCATAACATAGTTGAGGCGTTTTTTAGCATCAGGGATGGCATCAGTGGTAATGTCTGTTAATCGCGTATCTAATTCAAAGCTTTTTAAAGCTTCGTGCAGTTGACGCGTTAACTTACCCACCTCAGCAAATAACTGTGATTGCTCTTGTGAAGCTGTTTCTAAAATTAACTGATTCGCTTTATCTTGCTCACCATTTTCTAAAAAAGCCACTAATTGGCGAGCTTGTTCTAAAGTAATCTGAGGCGCAGCAGGTGCTGACATAAGCCTCTCCCTCTCATTAACCTAAGCGTTCGAACACTTTTTCTAATTTAGTCTTCAATGTACCTGCAGTAAATGGTTTAACAATATAACCATTAACACCTGCTTGGGCCGCAGCAATTATTTGTTCTTTTTTAGCTTCTGCCGTTACCATTAAAACAGGGATATGCTTTAATTTTTCATCAGCTCGAATTGCCCTTAAAAGATCAATACCTTGCATGCCTGGCATATTCCAATCTGTTACCACAAAATCAAACACTTGATTTTGCAACATAGGTAAAGCAGTTGACCCGTCATCTGCTTCTTGAACATTGGTAAAACCTAAATCGCGCAACAGGTTTTTAATAATACGTCTCATCGTCGAAAAATCATCAACAACAAGAATTTTAATGTTTTTATCCAAAACATCCTCCAGTGAGGCCTGAACCTTTATTTACTTACTTCTAGTTTATCCAGTCATTGATCTTTGCTTTAAGCTTAATCATCGCCTGACCATGTATCTGACTTACACGCGACTCACTAACATCGAGTATATGCCCAATTTCTTTTAAATTCATTTCATCGTTATAGTACAAAGAAAGCACCATTGCATCTTTTTCCGGTAACGACTTTATCGCGCTGAGTAAAGACTCATTAAACCGTTCATTTTTAACATTATTGAAAGGTTTGTCTAGTGCTAAATCTTGACCATGAGGTGTAATCACATCATCGTCAATACCAAGGTCTTCAATACCTAAAACTTTACTTACGTTTACATCGTTTAAAATATGATGGTACTCATTTAACGAAATTTCAAGTTTTTCAGCAACTTCAATATCTTTGGGTTCACGGTTTAAACTGCTTTCAAGGGCAACTATTGTCTCTGCTACCAAGCGACTTTTTCTGTGAACTGAACGTGGAACCCAATCACCTCGGCGCATTTCATCTATCATTGCACCACGAATGCGAATACCCGCAAAGGTTTCAAAACTTGCGCCCTTGCTTGCGTCAAAGTTTTTAGAAGCTTCTATTAAGCCAATCATACCTGATTGGATCAAATCATCTAGTTGCACACTGGCCGGTAAACGAGCAATTAAATGGCACGCCACTTTTTTGACTAATGAGGCATGCTTTTCAACAATCATATTTAAATTCTGTGTTGACTGATATCCCATAGCTCTATTCACCGGTATTGTCATTGTTAGTTACTAACTAACTTCTCAATGAAAAACTCTAAGTGACCCGAGGCTTGACTAGGTGTTGGCCACTTAGCAATTTTTGTCGCCAGTGTTTTAAAAGCAATCGCAGCAGGAGACCCTGGAAAAACTTCAACTATCACTTTTTGGCGACGCGTTGATTTGCGCATATTCTCATCATAAGGAACCGTTGCAACCAGCTCCATTGATATATCTAAAAATCGGTCGGTTACTTTTGAAAGTTTAGCAAATAATTCTTGCCCTTCACGTAAGCTACGCACCATATTGGCAACAATTTTAAATTTGTAAACACCGTGCTCACGGCTCAGCACTTTTATTAACGCATAGGCATCAGTAATTGAGGTTGGTTCGTCACAGACCACCACAACCACATCCTGTGCGGCGCGAGAAAAACTCAATACCATGTCAGAAATACCCGCAGCGGTATCTACAATTAAAATATCAAAATCGGTGTTAAGCTCACTAAATGCACGTATCAGTCCCGCGTGCTCTGAAGGTGATAACTCAACCATACTTTGCGAACCCGATGTTGCAGGCACTATTTTTATGCCTGCAGGGCCTTCAACTAAAATATCTTCGAGTTCACACTCACCTGATAAAACATGAGATAAATTACGCTCAACGCGTAATCCAAGCATAACATCACAATTGGCTAATCCTAAATCAGCATCTAATACAAGCACACGCTTGCCTTGTTGGCCTAACGCGATTGCCGTGTTAAGGGATACGTTTGTTTTACCCACTCCACCTTTGCCGCCGGTGACAGCGATAACTTTTACGCCGTTATTATTATTGCTCATTTTGCGAAGGCCGCTTGCTTGATCTAAAACTGTGTTAATCATACATCTCTACTGTGCTCGACGCCACTGATTGGTGTCGTGATTGTTGTGCTTTTATTCTTTTTAAATACAATTGCTCAGCTTTTTTTACTAGTTTTTCGGCATTTGCCACTCTAATATCTTCTGGTACTCGCTGACCATTAGTAAGATACCCTATTGGGAGGCGGTTTTGAATCGCAATACTAATAATTTCACCTAAACTCAATGACTCATCTAGCTTAGTAAAAATACACCCACTGAGCTGTACCTTTTTAAAGTGCCTTACGGTTTCTTGTAATACATTAATTTGTGCTGTTGCACTTAATACTAAATAACTACGTATATCCACACGCTGATTACGCATTAAGGTATTAAGTTGCTCAGTTAAACGTAAATCTCGCTGACTCATTCCTGCTGTATCAATTAAGACTAGACGTTTATTTCGTAAATGGTATAAAACTTCTGCTAATTCATTTGCATCTTTGACTTGTTTTACGCCACAGCCAATAATTCGACCATAAGTTGCTAGCTGCTCATAGGCACCAATACGGTAGGTATCAGTCGTAATAAGCGCAACTTTATCAGCACCGTACTTTTGCGCACCTAATGCTGCCAATTTTGCAACAGTGGTGGTTTTGCCCACCCCTGTTGGGCCTACTAATGCATAAACACCACCTTGGCGAAGTATTTCATTGTTAGTGGTTTGCATTTGATCTTCAACCATATTCAATAAGGCTTTCCAACCTTGTTGGCGAGATACATCGTCGGGTACAAAGCATGCCATCTGCTCAGCAACGTCTTTATCTATTCCCATACCCACTAAACGGTCAATCATGCAGGCACGGGTTGGATCACGACGTGCCATATCTTGTTGCATTAAACCTGATACTTGATGTTCTAGTAATTGACGAATTGCGTTCATTTCTTCGCGCATGGTGGTTATATCACTCGACTCGTTTTGCATCGTTTGCTGACGCGATACACTCGGTGAGTCTAAATCGTCAAAGCCACTGTCTAAATCATCAAAACCTAAGCTATCAGCTTGGGTGCGAGGACGTGCAGGCGCGCTTTGTTCACGTTCAAACATATTTTTAGGTCGAGATTGAACAGCTTCTTGTTCTTGGTAATGACCAGAGGTGTCAATTCCAGATTGTGAAAACATCGACGCAAGCTCTGCTGAACGAGGACGGGGAGATTGACGTTCTAATAAAGCTTGTAAACTGTCTGCGACCTTTGCTTGTGGCTTAGGTTGAGCGCGTTGAGGTTCTGGTTTTACAAAATTATGTGAACTCTCAGTATGCGCAAATGAAGCTCTTGCAGCTGGTTGGCTTTGAGGCTGCTCTGGCGCTTTTGTCGCGGCTTTGTCGTAATCAACAGCAGCAACAATTTCAACGCCATTAGCTAGTTTCTTATTTGACATAATAACCGCATCAACACCAAGCTCTTCTTTTACTTCTTTTAGTGCGGTGCGCATGTCTTTAGCAAAAAAACGTTTAATTTTCATAATTCAAACCCCTTTAAAATCTTATTGTTGGCCTACAGAGCTGACAATCTTGATCTGTCTTTCATCTGGTATCTCTTGATAAGACATCACTCTCAATCCTGGAATGGTGTATTTAACAAATCGAGATAACACAGTGCGCAACATTCCTGACGTTAGCAATATTGAAGGTTCACCGGCCATTTCTTGATTTTGATGCGCTTCATTCAATGATGTTTGAAGTCTATCAGCAAGTCCTGGTTCTATTCCGGCACCTTCATCACCTGCATTTTGAAGTGACTGATGCAACATCTGTTCCAACTCAGGCGCCAAGGTTATGACAGGGATTTCAGAAGACATACCAACAGCATCTTGAACGATTAATCTACGCAACGATATTCTCACTGCAGCCGTTAATACATCAGGGTCTTGGCTACGAGGGCCATATTCAACAAGGGTTTGAACAATTGAGCGCATATCACGTATTGCTACCCCTTCATTTAACAAGTTTTGTAGCACTTTAACGATAGTGGTTAGCGGTAATACCTCAGGTACTAGCCCTTCAACTAAGCGAGGATGGCTCTTACCTAACATATCTAATAAGTTTTGTACTTCTTCATGGCCAAGTAATAAAGCGGCACTATTAGTCAGTAACTGGCTAATATGAGTGGCTACAACAGTTGCTGAATCAACTACGGTATAACCTAAAGATTGCGCTTCATCTTTTTGATCTGGTTTTATCCATACCGCATCTAAACCAAATGCAGGGTCTTTGGTTTCAATGCCTTTTAGCGGACCAAATACTTGGCCTGGGTTAATTGCCAGTTCATCACCGTGTTTAAGCTCTCCCTCACCACTTGATACGCCCATCATGGTGATGCGGTATGCATTTGGGTCGAGCTCAAGATTATCGCGTATATGCACAGGCGGCACTAAAAAACCCAGCTCTTGAGATAGCTTTTTACGCACCCCTTTAATGCGGTTTAATAGCTCACCACCTTGTGACTGATCAACCAGAGGAATTAAGCGATAACCTACTTCTAAGCCTATTACATCAACTTGTTGTACATCATCCCAGCCCAGTTCTTTTTGCTCTTGTTTAGCTGCAATCCCAGTACCTGAAGCTGCATTTTCAGCTTCTTCGGCTTCAGCAGCCGCTAATTTAAGTTTATTTTGTTGGGTGTAGTATGCAAGGTAGCCTAAAAGTGCTCCTAAGCTTAAAAATGCAAGGTGTGGCATACCGGGTACTAAGCCCATAGTGATAAGGATACCTGAGGCAATAAATAACGACTTTTCGTTACCTAGCTGCTGCTTAAACTGATCGCCCATGTTGTGCGATTCATTTTGACGAGTTACAACAATTGCAGTACCAATTGAAAGTAGTAACGACGGTAATTGCGCTACTAAGCCATCACCAATGGTTAATAATGTGTACACTTCCATAGCGCGCGAAAAACTTAAATCGTGTTGGATCATGCCAACAAATAAGCCGCCTACAATATTGATCACTAAAATGACTATGCCAGCAATAGCATCGCCTTTTACAAATTTACTAGCACCATCCATAGAGCCATAAAAGTCAGCTTCACGGGTTACTTCTTCACGGCGCTCTCTGGCTTGCTCAGCGCTAATAAAACCAGCATTCATATCCGCATCAATCGCCATTTGCTTACCCGGCATAGCATCAAGGGTAAAGCGCGCTGACACTTCAGAGATACGCCCTGCACCTTTGGTGATTACCACAAAGTTGATGATGATCAGAATTAAAAATACCACTAAACCAACAGCGTAGTTACCACCAATCACCACCGAGCCAAATGCTTCAATTACCTTACCTGCAGCATCCCCACCATTATGACCCTCAAGCAGTACTACCCGGGTACTGGCTACGTTAAGTGCTAAACGCATAATCGTGGCGATTAACAACACCGCTGGAAACATGCCAAACTCAAGCGGTTTCATGGTGTATACCGTAACTAGTAATACAACTAATGCGAGCGCGATATTAAACGAAAATAATATATCAAGCAGAAATGGAGGCAGTGGTAAAATAACCATTCCTAGCGCAGCTAACACTAAAAGCGGTGTACCAACGCCCTTTGCATATTCTTTTTTATCTTTATTAAGTTGTTGTAATACCGCTTTAAATTCCATAACTCTACAATTTCAAAAAATTGACACTACGCTGAAATTGCAATAACTATTCCAAGTTAGTTGGTTAGCGGTTAATACTTGAATTCATCGGGGATTGGCAGCTTTTTATTAAGTGCGACAGGGCGTTTTCCACGGCCTTTTTTAAACCGTTTAAGTTGAAATACATAGGCAAGTACTTGGGCAACTGCAGTAAAGAGCTGATCGGGAATTTGCTCCCCTACTTCAGCGGTATGATAAAGCGCTCGCGTTAAAGTAGGCGACTCAACAATGGGCACTTCATTACCCAAAGCAATTTTACGAATTTGCATAGCAAGCTCGTCAACGCCTTTGGCTAGTACAATGGGGGCGCCTGCTCGCTCTGTGTCGTATTTTAAAGCGACTGAGTAATGAGTAGGGTTGGTAACAATAACATCGGCGTCTGGCACATCCTGCATCATTCTCTTTTGCGACATTTGACGTTGAGTTTGCCTGATACGCGCTTTGATTTGCGGATCACCCTCGGAGTTTTTATACTCGTCTTTTACTTCTTGCAGGGTCATTTTAAGCTGTTTGTTATGGCTATAACTTTGAAAAGGCGCATCAATAGCCGCAATAATAATTAAGGTGCAAGATAACCCTAAAAACATCCACGCTAATATTTCCAAAGCATGCACGATATTGCCCGGCGCGCTTTCTATACTTAAATGTAAAATTTCATCAAAAAAGGTATTAATTAAAAATACGGCGAAGGTTGCCACTAAGCCAAACTTTAATAGTGACTTTAGTAATTCAATAGCCGCTTGCGGACCAAACATCCGAGTGAAACCTTTCATTGGCGACATTTTACTGGCTTTGGGGGCGGCAGCCTGCCAGCTAAAATTAAAGCCGCCAAGCATGGTGTTACCAATAAACGCAGCCAGTACAATAATAAGTACAAACATCGACATAGGAAATAACAGTACGTCGGCCACTTCACCCCACACCGCAAACATTTTTGTGGTGTCGTAGGTTTCATTGCGATTTAGACTGAGCATTCTGCCCATAATACGGTACAAGCCTTTGCCAATTTCAGGGCCATACATTAATAGAGAAATAGCAGAAAAAATAAGCACAAACATAGTGCCTAGCTCTTTAGAACGGGCTATTTGGCCTTTCTTTTTGGCATCATCAACTTTTTTGGGCGTGGGTTCTTCGGTTTTTTCTTGTCCTGAATCTTCAGCCATTACGCTCTCCTAAGGGGAACAACCAACAAGTGAACACATCAGCTCAACCATTTTTAACCATTGGAATTCAAACTGAGTAATAAAGTTACCGAGCGTCGCCCAAATAATAACTAGCCCTGCCACTAAGGTAAACGGAAAGCCTATCGAGAAAATATTCAACTGTGGTGCAGCTCGGGTCATGATGCCAAATGACATATTAATTACAAGCATGGCGGTTAATGGCGCTAACGAGAGCACCAGTGCGGTAGTAAACATCCAACCACCCCAAGTTACTATGTCCCAGTAATGATCAACCGCCCACCAATTACCATCAATTGGCAGTACCTGAAAACTATGCACCACCATTTGAATCATCATTAAGTGACCGTTAAACACAAAAAATAATAAGGTAGCTAAAATAAGGTAAAACTGACCTACAGCAGGCACACTCATCCCATTTGAAGGGTCAACAACAGACGCAAAACCTAAACCGGTTTGCATAGCAAGAATTTGCCCGGCTAATACAAACGTATTGAGCAATAGTGTAGATGCAAAACCAATCGCGACACCAATCAGCATTTGTTGTAGTACCACTAAAATCATTTCAAAAGAAAATAAATTAGTAAACGTAGCAGGAGGTAAAACAGGCACTACTAAAAATGTGACTACCACAGCTAAGCCCATTTTAATTCGAGAGGGTACATTTTTGGCGCCAATACCCGCCATGATCATGATCATTGAGCTTATGCGGACCAAAGGCAGTAAAAAATCACTTAGCCATTGAATAACAACGGAAAATGGAAACTCCATCGTTAACCTGCAATTTCGGGGATAAGAAGTACTAAGCGATTAAAAAAGTCCATCAGCTCTTGAGTAAACCAATGTCCACCCACAATTAATGCACCAATGGTAATTAATAAACGCGGTAAAAAGCTCAGTGTTTGTTCGTTAATTGAGGTTGCCGCCTGAAATACTGCCACTACTAAGCCAATAATTAAACCAGGGACCACAATGGCAGACACCAGCTTAATCACTAAAAACAGGGCTCCACTTAAAATATCAACAAATACTTCAGGTTCCATGGGCGACTCCTAGTGTGATTGGTTCAATTTATAAAGCACTGCTATGTGCCTAAACCAAAGCTTTTAGCGAGCGTACCCATCACCAAGCTCCAACCATCAACCAATACAAACAACATAATCTTAAACGGTAGCGATACAATCATGGGGGATAGCATCATCATACCCATGGCCATCAACACCGATGCAACCACCAAATCGACAATCAAAAAGGGAATGAAGAACATAAACCCAATAATAAAGGCCGTTTGTAGCTCACTGGTTACAAACGCCGGAATAAGAACAATCATTGGCGTTGCTTCAGGTGAATCAAGCTGATCGTACCCAGCTATTTTTGCAAAGGTTTCTAAATCTTTTAGTCGTACTTGAGAAAGCATAAAGGCTTTCATTGGCTCTTTGGCTAAATCGAGTGCCTCTAGCGATGTTACCTGCTCACTTAAGTACGGTTCGATTGCACGTTCGTTTATTTGCTCATAAATAGGCGCCATAATAAAAATACTTAAAAACAGCGACATACCTAATAAAACTTGATTCGAAGGGGTTTGCTGTAAGCCAATCGCTTGACGCAAAATAGCCAAAACAACAATAATTCGAGTGAACGAGGTCATCATGATAATGGCCGCTGGAATAAAGCTCATTGCCGTCATGATCGCTAATACTTGAAGCGTCACTGAGTAATCTTGTGTGCCATCAGCATTAGTGGTTATGGTTAGCGCATCAATTCCTTCTGCATTAACACCAGGAATGAACACGATGGCAAGAATGATAAGCAGCCATTTGGTCATAATATTAATTCTTTTTATTTTGATTAAGTTGCGGGTTCAACATTTTGCCAAAACGCTTCGCTAATTCTGGTAACTCTTTTTCCGTTAAAGGAGTTTCTAGCTTATGTAAATAATTAATGCTGTGCGGGGTCACCCCTAATAGGTGCTGAGCGTTATCTATTTCAACAATCATTAATCGCTCGCGTGATCCTAGAGGAAGACTACGGATCACTTTAAACTCATCGTTGTTGGTTAAATTTGGATTGAGCTTTTTAACAAAAAAAGCCAACACTAAAATTAACACCACTACCACACCTAACGACATCACCATTGAAATAATGTCTGTGGTGGGTGTTGCAGCATCGGTAGCTGCAAACACTGAATTGCTTAAACCAAGTAATGCTATCATCGTAATTTTTTGATCCGTTCAACCTGACTAATTACATCTGTTAAGCGAATACCAAACTTATCGTTCACCACAACCACTTCACCATGTGCTATCAATGTACCATTAACTAATACATCAAGCGGCTCACCAGCAACCCTATCAAGCTCAACAACTGAGCCTTGGTTAAGTTGTAGTAAATTACGAATATTAATTTTAGAACGCCCTACTTCCATCGAAATAGTTACGGGAATATCTAAAATAGTGTCGAGTTTACGTTTTTCTTCACCGCTGAGCTCATGTTTTGAATCATCCAGCTCATCAAGTTCGGTTACTTTAACCTCTGCACTATCATCAGTTCCCTCAGCCTCAGCAAGTGCTGCTGCCCATTCGTCCATTGTATCTTGATCATCGCTCATACTTTTAACCTTTTAATCAATTACCAGTCTAAGTCTACACCGTTTGAAAGGTGTAAATCATCTTCTAGTTCTGCTAATTCTGCATCTGAATCAATTTTTTTGCCGCCTTTGGTAAAGACATGCAGCTCAGATTTAACTGAATCAGGGCGTTTAATTTTTTCACTTATTTGTAGCGCAACGTTATCGCGTGAACGACCCATTTTAGCTCTAAATGTAGGTAACTCTTCCACAAACACAGTAATATGCTCTGGCATTTCAACAGGAATAATATCCCCAGCCTTAAGCTCCATAATTTGTTTTAAGCTTAAATCAACTTCAAGTAGCTGAGTCGATAAGTCGACTTCTACATCCATTATTTCGTCACGAAGCGCCTTACTCCAGCGTAAATCAGTATCTTCAGTATCAGACTGAACACCTGCATCCAGTAGCTCTCGAATAGGTTCGAGCATTGAATACGGCAGCGCAATATGAAAGTCACCACCACCGCCGTCAAGTTCAATGTGAAAAGAGCTTATAACCACCACTTCGGTTGGACTAACAATGTTAGCCATGGCGGGGTTCACCTCAGAATCAAGATACTCGAACGACACATCCATCACCGGTGCCCATGCTTCTTTGTAATCTTCAAAGATTATTTTTAGTAGCATTTGCACGATTCGGCGTTCTGTTGGGGTAAATTCACGCCCTTCAATTTTGGCATGATAGCGGCCATCGCCACCAAAGAAGTTGTCTACCAATATAAAGACTAAGCGCGCCTCCATAGTAATTAGGCCGGTGCCTTTTAGTGGACGAAAACGCACCATGTTCAAACTAGTTGGTACAAATAAGGTGTGAATATACTCACCAAACTTGATCATTTGCACGCCGTTAATTGACACCTCTGCGGTGCGGCGCATCATGTTAAATAAGCTAATTCGCATATGACGCGCAAATCGCTCATTAACAATTTCAAGTGTCGGCATGCGACCACGTACGATACGATCTTGCGAAGAGAAGTCATACTGTAGTGTACTTCCCTCACCATCTTCACCGTCGTGTATATCTTCCTCTTCGACCTCATCAACACCATGTAATAGCGCATCAATTTCGTCTTGGGATAATAAATCGCTCACACTGGCCCCTTATTGCATCACAAAGCCGGTAAACAGTACCCGCTCAATTACTTTACTTCCTTCCACATCCATCATTGCAGCTTGCACTTTATCAAGTGCAGTAAAGCGCACTGTTTCTTTGCCCACACTAGTGCTAAGTTCATCTGCGGTGGTCATTGAGAATACACTCAATAGCGTGCCTTCAATCAGTGGAATGTGTTTTTTAGCTATTTCTTCATTGCCATCCCCGCGCACCAGTAATTGCACTTTAATTTGTACAATTCTATCGCGACTCGCCCCTGGGACATTAAATATAAAAGGTCTTGGCATAGCAACATATAGCGCACTACCTACCGTTGCTGAGGAGCTTGATGGTGCAGCAGCTACTTCCCCACTAGCAGCATCATCTGTTAGAGTTTCTATGGGTTCATCAGTACCCGATAATAAAAAGTAACCAGCTACACCGCCAACAATAACTAATACAGCGGCTATAATTATAATGAGTTTGCTTTTATTTTTACTGACTTCTTCTATTTCTAAATTAGTATCTTCAGCCATTGTATTTCCTTTATTCGCAAAGGTATTTGCTTGTTTTAACTATTATAATAGCAGGACTTAGGCATAGTAATCTATTGATGATGACGTTTGTTGTCCAGAACTATGTGTTTGCTTATCTGGTTGCTCACTATTTGTCTCATCTGAAGAGCGATTATTAGCCATTTGACCTTGTGCCTGACCTTCTTGCTGCTCATTTTGTTCTGCCGATGAATCGCCATAAGAAATACTGCTTTCACCTAGCTCTAAACCCTGCTGCATTAATAATTCTCTAAGCCTAGGTAGCGACTGCTCCAATGCTTCTTTGGCTTGCTGATTTTGCACTACAAAGTTTATTTGTGCTTGCTCTGCATCACTTCGAATACGAATCTGCATACTGCCCATTTCTGGCGGATCTAAACGAATTTCAGCTTCTTTATTATTAATACTTAACATTGAGCTAACGCGCTCTTGTAGCATTTTTGCGGCATCACTTTTAATAATATTTAACGCCTGTAAGGTAGCAGGATCAATGCTTACCTGTTTAGCTTGTGCAGTACTTTGCAACTGCCCGGCCTGTAAACTTTGCGCTTCAATAATAGCTTGCTCGTAGCCTAAAGTATCGTATTTAGCGAGCGTATTAAGCGACGATTTATCAAATATATTAATGATTTGAGAAAAAACCTGTGCAGCACGCGGTGGCATTTGTTCTGCGTTAGTGGCACGCATACTCTCTTTTTGTAACGCATCGAGCTGCTTAGCAAGCTCCTCAGGTGTTTCGGCTACCGATTTTGAACCCTCTGGTTTTAGCTCAGGTTTTACATTAGCTGATTCAGTACCTTGTTGTGTTTTAGGTGTAACAACTGGTGTCAAAGTATTATTGGCAAACAATGGCTTATCTTTGGCACTAAACAAAGTATCTGCGTTAATAGCAGTTTCTAAATCACTGATAACTCCTTTTAAAGAGGTCAGTTCTTTAGTAGATAGAGACTCGCTTTTAATGTATCCCTGCAATTGATTGAGCAATGCCTGTTTCTCTGGGGTAGTTAGCGTACTTATTTGTGCATTAATGACCTGCTGAGGAGTCTGCGGCTTCTCACTTTCGCTAACATACTTACTGAGTAACTGCTTTAAATCCGCTATATTGTCTTTATTAATGGGCTTACTGATAGCATCAAGCTCAGTGGCTAGTTCATCTTGTTGAGCAGGCGTTAAGTTTGCTAAAAGTTTATCTGCTTTAATTGCATTATCATCTTTTGATAACAGCGCCAAAACAGACGCATCTATCGATGCTTTCGTGCCGGTAGTATCAGTCGGCTTTTCTGATGGTTTGGCCACCGCTAGATCATTTGTAACAGCCTCATATTGTCCAGCTGTCGCTATCGATTTAGTACCGAGCTGTGAAGACTCCACTGCAGCTTTGCTCGCTGATTCAACACCTACAACATTTTGTGTTTGTGAAATGGCAGCGTCATCAACAATTTCATCACTTGGCAAATTAATAACAATAGGTGCAAGCTTATCTTCAGGCTTGATGTTTATTTTGACACCGTCTTTATCTATTAACTGTGCACCGCCATGAGGGGGATTTTTTACTGAGGTATCGATTACCTGTGCCGCATTAATTTGCGCCAGCATATCTTCACCGCTCAAAGGCTTATCTTCGTTAGTTTGCTCTTTTAAGTCGGATGGTTCATCTGATGATTGTTTTTGTGGCGCTTTGGCTTGCGCCCCTTGTGTTTCAGAAGCTTGACTAGCAAGGGCTAATTGATCAAAAAAACCAGCATCATTACTGCTATCTAGCTTTGCTTTATCACTGTCTTTTTTGACTAAGTATGAGTCTTGCTCAGATACCGCCAACATTGAAATATCATTCATCGCCATAAATCACCTAATAAAAGCGGCAACAGCCCACCGCACAATCCTAACAAACATTGCTCTTATAGAATCTAAGCAATTAACATGCCTACCTTATAGCGCTTTATTCCTTTGATAAAACTGATTTGACGAAAACTCGTCTAGCATTTTTTGTTCATTCTTAGCCACCAGCATGTCCGCTTTTAGCTGTTGCTTTTCAATTAGCTTAGCAACCGCTTTGGCTTTAACTTGCTGTTTTAACCATAACGTTTTACGCTGACTTACTACTTGTTTTGCGGTATTAACGGTACTCGCTTGTTGACGAGTAGCCTCTTCAATCTTGGCTATGAATGCGTGATACTGGCTAAATCCGGCACTTGATAAGCCCGATTGACCTTTAATATGCAGTTGCTGTGTATATTCCAGTCGAAAGTCATTTAAGCCTTGCAGCTTTTGCTGATTTAGCTGCAAGTTTTGATTGGCTTGCAAATAGCTCATCCGCAAAGTTTCTTCTTTTTCATTTTCAAGCTTAAGCAACAAATGCAGTTTATTTTTTGCCATTATGCTTGTCCTAATAATTGAGCGAGCCCTTGTAGGCCATCATCATAGCTGATCACGTCGCGCATACCTTGTTGTAAAAATGCGTTTACTCTTGGCATCATGTTTATTGCCTGATCGAGCATTTGGTCACTGCCTTTTTGATAAGCACCTAAGGTGATCATGTCTTTGTTCTGTTGATACATAGAATATACCTGTTTAAGTACTCGAGCTTGTTGCATATGTGGCTCTGAAACCACTTGTGGCATTACTCGAGAAATAGACTTTTCTATGTCAATGGCAGGGTAATGGCCGCTGTCAGCTAAATCACGCGATAAAACAATATGTCCATCAAGTATGGCACGTGCGGCATCAGCAATTGGGTCTTGCATATCATCACCTTCACTCAGTACAGTAAAAAAGGCAGTAATAGAGCCTTGCCCCTCTCCGCCATTACCGGCACGTTCCACTAATGCGGGTAATTTAGCAAATACTGAAGGCGGATAACCTTTGGTTGCAGGAGGTTCACCTACAGCCAGCGCTATTTCACGCTGCGCCATGGCATAACGCGTCACCGAGTCAAGCAGTAACAAAACGTTTAACCCTTGATCTCGAAAATACTCTGCAATGGTGACTGCGCTCTCACAGCCTTTTAATCGCATTAATGGTGAAGCATCAGCGGGCGCGGCAACAACAACTGAGCGTTTACGTCCTTCAACACCTAGTATTTCTTCAATAAATTCTTTAACTTCTCGGCCACGCTCACCGACTAAACCCACTACAATCACATCGGCTTCACTGCCTCGAGTCATCATGCCCAATAGTACTGATTTACCCACACCGGAGCCTGCAAATAAACCCATACGCTGGCCTTGGCCTACCGTAATTACTGAGTTGATAGCCCGTACCCCCACATCCATAGGTTTACTAATGGGGCGCCTTGCCAGTGGGTTTATTGCGTTTTGAGCGAATTTAAGTGTGTGTTCTGCGTTTATTTTCCCCAGCCCATCTAAAGGGCGCCCTAAACCGTCGACAACCCGGCCAAGTAGACTCATACCAACCGGTAAACCAGTATCATTAACTTGAGGAATAACTCGGGCACCAGGCAGCACACCTGAGATATGATCATTAGGCATTAAGTATAAGGTTTGATCGTTAAAACCAACAATCTCGGCGTCAACAAAGCCATTCATGGTTTCAATTTTACATTGGCTGCCTACTGGAGCTCTCAGGCCTTTGGCTTCAAGTGTTAAACCAACCACACGGGTTAAAACGCCCGCAACTGCAGGTGCTGGGGTTTTAATATGTCGTTGGTATTTAGATAAGCGTTCGCTTAATGAAGTATCGCTCACAGACATTGCACGCCAATAAAAAGTTAGATACCACTGTTATGCAAAAAACTATCCAATGTTTCTTTGACACGAGTTTTCAAGGTCATATCTAAAGACGATAGTGTTGTCTTCACTTCACAACCGCCACGCTCCAATGTGGGTTCTGGAATTAACTGCCAATGATTATCTTCAATAGCTTGCTCACCATAACTGGTTTTTATTAGTGCTAGGTCTTCTGGGTGAAGATGAATTTTAACTTTCTGTTGCTCTGCATTTAGTGCATCAATGCTTTTTTTCAAGGTATGTAAAATAATATCAGGCGAGGTTTTTATCTCTTGATAAATGATTGCTTCACTGAGCATGGTCGCTAACTGCACTAACTGTTTTTCTGCTTGCTCATCCACTTTTTTAAGTGGATCGGATAAACTATCTAATAGGCTACGTAAGTGAGTTAACTGCTCATCCATTAAAGGCTTAACGTCCTCTTGGCCTTGGGTTTTACCCAGTTCAACACCTTCTTTGTAACCCGCTTCTTTCCCCTCGGTTACGCCCTTATCAAAGCCATCTATATAGCCTTGCTCGTGTCCTTGCTTAAGGCCTTCCTCGTACGCGTCTTGGCGAATGCGCTCAAGCTCCACCATAGTAAGAGAAGGAAGCTCTTGCTCTTCAGGTTCTTCAGCTTGCTCTTTGGCCATTTCTTTATGGTACAGCTCTGCCAATGGCGTGCCATAAGCGGTCGAGCGATTGCCAAAACTTCGCTCATCTGGCGCAACGTCAGGAATTGGCCAATTTTTTAATAGCTCATCAGCTTCATCAGCGTGTAACGGGCGACCCTTAGAGTTACTCATAGATTATAAGAACTCCTCACCACCGCCACCACCAAGCATAATTTCACCTGAATCTGATAGACGACGTGCTGTTGACAGTATTTCTTTTTGCGCTGCCTCTACTTCGCTAATACGCACTGGCGCCATAGCCTCTAAGTCATCAGCAAGCATTTCAGCGGCACGTTTAGACATGTTACCCAAGATCTTCTCTTTAAGCGCTTCGTCAGTACCTTTAATGGCTTTCATCAGTACATCTTGCGGCACTTCGCGTAAAATTGCTTGGATGCCTCTGTCTTCTACATCCATTAAGTTTTCGAAAACAAACATTAAGTCTTGAATTTGTTGCGACATTTCTTCGTCATGCTCACGGATAGAATCCATTAACTGCCCTTCAACATTGGTATCGAGGTAGTTCATAATATCTGCAGCCGCTTTTAAGCCACCCATCTTCGCAGCTTGTGCACCTGCTTGACCAGCAAATTGTTTTTCCATAATTTCGTTTAATTCTTGTAAAGCTGCTGGTTGTACTTCTTCTAAATTGGCAATACGCATGGTTAAATCTAGGCGCACTTTTTCAGGAAATTGCGCTAAAATTTCAGCTGATTGTTCCGGCTCTAAATAAGAAAGCACAATTGTTTGAATTTGCGGATGCTCATTACGAATAATGTTAGCTACCTGCTTTGAGTCCATCCATTTTAATGAATCAAGCCCTTTAGCGCCTGAGCCCATAACAATTTGGTCTATTAAGCTGGCGGCTTTATCTTCACCTAATGCAGCAGTAAGTGCTTTTTTGATAAAATCTTCAGACTGAAAACCTATCGTACTAAAGCTCTGAATTTGTTCAATAAACAAATTATGAACTGCGCTAATTTTAGCTTGCGACAAATCATCGATTGCCGCCATAGCCATACCTACCTTTTGCACTTGTTTTGGCTCTAAGTGTTTAAGGATTTGCGCTGCATCTTCTTCAGATAAGCTCAGTAATAATATCGCCGCTTTATCTACACCATCGAGCTTATCAACATCAAACGCCGGTGGTAGTTGTTTTTGTTCTTGATCAGTCATCTTCTGTTAACCACGCTTTCACTACTTGTGATGATAGTTCTGGTTCATTGGCTACAAGGGCACGAACCGCTTTCAATAAGTCTTCGTCGCCATGTAAGTCTGGTAACTGTAGTGTACCATCGCTTGAGAAGCCAACTGAAGCAGAATCAAAGTCATTATTTAGCATATCTAATGTGCTGTCACCAAGGTCAACACCTGAACTAAGAGAGTCTTCATCATATTCTTCAAGTGTATTATCTGGGTAAATTAAGCGTTTAAGCATAGGTTTAACAACAGCTAATATCAGTACAATAATAACCAGCGCACCTAATACTAAGCGCATCATTTTCATAAACCAGTCTTGTTCCCACAAAGGCAATTCAAAATCAAGCGCTGAGTCTTCACGAACGAATGGCACGGTTACTACTTCAAGAGCATCGCCACGTTGCATATCAAAGCCTACGCCACCTTGTAACAAGCGACGAATATTTGACAAAGCTTCTACCGAGCGTGGTGTCATGGTTGTTTCACCATTTTCACCCACCGTAGGTAAGTAATCGACCGCCACGGACACACTTATTCTGCGGATCACACCGGTTTGCTGACGCTTATGTGAAATAGTGGTATCGAGTTCATAGTTACGGGTAGCTTCTTTGTGAGTACGACTTGGTGACGTAGCAGTGCCCGCACCACCAGCCATCGCATCTTCAGGTATCGTTGAATTTACCGGAGGCTGATTAGTGAGTGCACCAGGAATACCTACCGCTAGACCACCTATATTATTTTCTTCAAAAGTGGTTTCACTTCTTACCGCTGGTAAATCTGGATTATAGCGTTTTTGTGTTTCTTCTATTGAACTAAAGTCCATGCTTAAATCTACTTGGGCGGTGTAATTACCCAAGCCAACGACGGGAATTAAAATGCTGTCAATTTTTTCTAGGTATTCTTGTTCACGTTTGCGCTCTAGGTCGTACTCTTTACGAGAGCGTGCAGCCAGAGAGGTTTGTGAACCTGAATTTAATAAACGGCCGTTTTGATCGGTCACCGTTACGCGAGAAGGCTCTAGCCCTTGTACCGCAGAAGCAATCATATCAACTACTGAGTCAACTTCTTCGCTATCTAGTGAGCGACCACGCTTAAGCGTAAGTACAACAGTAGCTGAGGGTTTTTTCTCTCGACGAGCGAACACATTTTCTTTTGGAATAGCTAACAACACCTTGGCGCGAGTAACATTGTTTAGCTCTTCTATAGTACGGGCAAGTTGTTGCTCACGGCCATGTTTAAGGCGCTCACGTTCTAAACGTTGGCTTACCCCAAACCCCATATCTTGCATAATAATATCGCTACCTGATGTCGGCCCTTGATCTAAACCTTCACGGGTCATCAGTAACTTAATATTTTGATACTCTGTTTCATCAACTGAAACCACATTACCATCAAGCTGGTAGTCAATTTTTTGCGCATCTAAAAAGTCGAGTGTTTCTATTAACTCTTGGGTTTGCATTTTACCTAATGGGCGCATATCTGGCTGACGAGCCCAAATAATAACGAAAATAGCAATGGCTAAACAAATGGCCAATGCAACAATCAGGGTAATTTGACGTAAAACATCAACACCGCCAAGGGCGCTGAAATAGCCTGACTTTTGCTCTTGTTGATCTTCGTTTTCACTTTGCTCCATCATGCCATCAGCAAGTGCCAGATCTGTAGATTGATTAGATTGCGCCACAATAATTCTCCACTACCTAGTTAAACAGGCATGTTCATAATTTCTTTGTAAGATTCAACAAGCTTATTACGAACCTGTACCGTAGCTTCAAATGCCACAGAAGACTTTTGCGAAGCAATCATTGCTTCAGCAAGCGATACGCTTCTGTCGCCAGTCTCTACTGCTTTTACTTTTTGTCCTGTGTCTTGCTGTAACTCATGCACTGTATTTAGTGCATTACTCAGCATATCACCAAATTGCGCTGTAGACGTTGATTGCACTTGCGTTGGTAAGTTATTAACTTGATTATTACGCGTGGCTTCTGAAGCCATAGATTGCATTTCTTGAAATAAAGCACTGTTTTGAATTTTCATAATTGTCTCTGATAATGCAGTAAACTCTTAAAGAGAATAAAGCACAAAACATGCCAAAAATAAAAACCAATTAAAACATGGGTTTAAGCTGTTATTTTGCGTAGTCAGAGTTTTGACAGCCCTAAAATCAGTTACTTAGATCTAGGGCTGTTGAAGTTATGCAGGGAGGGAAATACCTAAGTCGCGCATTTGCGCTAATTTGTAACGTAAAGTACGTGGACTAATACCTAAGGTTTCGGCCACTTCTTTACGCTTTCCTTGACAACGCGCCAAGGTTTCTAAAATAATGCGATGTTCTTTATCTTTAAGCTCATCTTTATAACTCCCCGTGTCTAAGGCGAGCAAATCATTTTTTTGTTCATCTTCGGGTATTGTTTTTTCATCATAATAAGCATTACTGAAGCTATTATTTGTAGGCTCAGGCACTGACGTTGTTTCAACCACAAACTGAGTTGGCGTTAAATTTTCGATAAAAATCGCATGCTCATCAATAGTACTGCCACTGCGTAAAATTAAAGCGCGTTGGATAACGTTATCCAGTTCACGAACATTACCCGGCCAGCTATGGCTAAGCAGTTTTTGTTCAGCGCTTGTATCTAGGTACGCCATTGGCTCTTTACTTTTACTTAAATGGCGTTCAATTAAGTGTTTCGCCAGCACAATAATATCACCTGGGCGTTCACACAGAGGCCGCCACAGCAAAGGGAAAACATTAAGTCGATAATATAAATCTTCGCGGAACTGATTATCAGCAACTGCCTCTTTTAATTCGCGGTTACTGGTAGCAAGCACACGTACATCTAGTGAAATAGTTTTTCGACCACCTAAACGCTCAACTTCGCGTTCTTGCAATACCCGCAGTAATTTGGCTTGTAAGCCTAAATCCATCTCGGTAATTTCATCAAGTAAGATAGTTCCTCCCTGCGCTTGTTCAAACTTACCTGGACAGGCCTGAATGGCACCGGTAAACGCGCCTTTTTCGTAGCCAAATAAAGTAGCTTCAAGCATGTTTTCCGGAATAGCAGCACAGTTAATCGCTACAAACGGTTCATTACAGCGCTTTGACTTGTCATGAATATAGCGCGCCAGCACTTCTTTACCTGAGCCACTTGGCCCAAGCACCATCACACTGGCATCTGAACGCGCCACTTTACTAGCAAGTTCGAGTAATTGAATACTACTAGGGTCGGCAACAATGGGACCGTCTGTTTCTTTTTCCTTTTCAGGCAAGTAACGGCTCACCATATTCAACAAGACTTCTGGGGCAAATGGCTTAGCCATATAATCGATGGCGCCTAAGCGCATTGCCTCAACCGCATCATCAATGGTGGCATAGGCTGTCATCATCAGTACGGGTAAATCAGGGTGATTTAATTTAATACTACGTAATAAATCTAGGCCACTCATTGCGCCCATTTGCACATCACTGACCACCAGTGAAAATGCGTCTTTTTTTAATAGCAACATGGCTTGCTCAGCACTGTTGGCTGCCATGCAAGCGATGCCCGACATTTCTAAAGTATCAATTAATGCTTCACGAAGTCCGGCGTCGTCTTCTACAACTAAAATAGTGTTACTCATGTGACTCCCCTAATTTAGATGTGACACTAATAGGCAGCAACATACTGAAAATTGCTCCCCCATGTGGGTTGTTGTTTGCCTCAACCCGCCCTTGGTGTGCACCGGCTACCGAACTAACAACGGCAAGCCCTAAGCCTGTACCTTGGCTTTTAGTGGTATAAAAAGGCTCAAATATTTTCTCGCTCTGGCCTAGGTCAATACCTGGACCATTGTCACTAACGCTAATGCGTACAAAGTCAGCGTTTTGCTTATCGCGCGAAGCGCTAAGCTGCACTTGAGCGTCACTGCCAATCACTTGAATACTGTTATGAATAAGATTTTGAATAGCACTTGCCAATGCGGTTTTATTACCCATAATTTCTATATCGGGTTCAGGTAAGCTTACATTTAATTCGCTATCATTAAGCGCTACCATGGCATCAGCACCGGCTTTAACTTCACTGAGTAACTGTTGCATCGACACTTGCTCAACCACCTGTTGATCACCACTTTTGGCAAATAGCAGCATGTCGTTTACTTGGGTTTCTAAATCTTTTAAACGAGACATTAATTTAGTGTGAAAACTGCCGCGTGAGGCTTCTGGTAAACGCTTTGACCCAAGATTTGCAGCGTATAACATAGCCGCCGATAAAGGAGTACGCACTTGATGAGCCAAAGATGCCACCATTTTACCTAACGCACTTAAACGCTGCATATGCGCTACCCGCTTTTGTAAGCGTCGGGTTTCAGTTAAGTCGGTCATTAATATAAGTTGCCCTGGCTCTGGCGCAAGTGCGGTAATATCGAGTTTTATTAAGCGCCCATCTTTTAACGACACTTCATGACCATCATCTTGATGAGGGCGAAATGAGCGCTGAATAACACTAAACCACTTCTCACCTTCTAGTGGTTCACCGAGCATATCGATAGCAATTTGATTCGCCTTAGCGATCATTCCTTTGCCGTCGAGTACAATTACGCCCGCAGGCATAGTATCAACTAAATGAGAAAGCCAACTTGCCTGTTGACGCAAATCACTCAACTCACCAACATACTCCTCTTGCAGTAAACATGGGTTATACTGATTAGCAGAAATAAACTGGGGTTTTAGCACACTTGCAAGGGCCATAATCAACTCTCTAAAATAATGTAGATGCAATGGCTAATGCACAATATGTACCAAAATTATTTGCTAGTAAATTCAATAAATTAAACCAACAAAACGTGTGTCGTAAAAATGACGCGCAAAGGAACATGCATGAATAAAGAGACTCAGTGCCGTTGCCCATGGCTAGATACAACAAAACCTGACTATGTGGATTATCATGATCATGAATGGGGCGTCCCTGTGCATGACGATCAACTACTTTTTGAGTTTTTGACATTAGAATCGGCACAAGCGGGACTCAGCTGGTATACCATATTAAAAAAGCGTGAGAATTATAAAAATGCCTTCGCCAATTTTGATGTACGCAAAATAGCGGCCTTTACTGAGCACGACATAGAAAAATTAATGCAAAATGTGGGTATAGTTCGCAATCGCTTAAAAATTGTCGCAACAATTAATAACGCAAAATGCTTTATCGCTATACAAGAAGAGTTTGGCAGTTTTAGTGATTATCAGTGGCGGTTTGTTGGTAATAAACCTCAGGTAAACGATTTAGAAACACTGGCCGATTACCCCGCAGTTACTGAGGCATCAACATTATTTGCAAAAGATTTAAAAAAGCGTGGCTTTAAATTTTTAGGCCCAACCACAGTGTATGCCTATATGCAGGCGTGTGGGATGGTTAACGATCATAGTAATGATTGTTTTAGGAAGGAAGAAGTTAAAAAGCTAGGCTAAGGCTAGAGCTGCGGGTTACGAGACACGAGGTAAACCCGCTCTAAAAGTTAAGCGCAGTGTTTATTTTTTCTAACCTAACACCTTACACCTAGTACCTAATATCTGCACTTAACCCTCAATCTCTAGAAAGGTTATATTTTTTCATTTTTTCAACCAGTGTTGTTCGCCTTACGCCTAGCACTTCAGCAGCACGGGCAACAACGTAATCAAAGCGCTCTAATGCCTGGGTGATTAAGTTAATTTCAAGCTCAGCTAAGTACTCTTTAAGTTCAATACCTTCATCGGGCAATAACCCAGGGGCCGCTTGAGCAAAATCATCTTCGAGATCTATTTCGTCTTCGCTAAATCCGCCGCTAAAGATATCATTAAACGCATCACGCTCCATCAGTTCTTCTGGATACTGAGGCTCATAAGCTTCAACTTCAATATAGCGGTATTTATTAGGTAAATCAGGAACATCCACCACTTTATCGGGAAACATAATAACCATACGCTCAACAAGATTAGCCAGCTCACGAATATTACCCGGCCAAGAATGCTCTTTTAAACTATCGATAGCGCGCTCTGTAAACTTAGCAGTGGTTCCACTTTGTTCATTTACGCGGCGCATAAGCTCTTTAAGTAGCAAAGGGATGTCTTCTGCACGCTGTGCAAGCGAAGGGCTTTCAATAGGAAAAACATTAAGACGATAGTACAAGTCTTCTCGAAACGAGCCTTTTTCAATCATGCTTTCAAGATCACGGTGGGTTGCAGCAATTACACGTACATCGGCTTGAATCGCTTTGGTACCGCCAACGCGCTCATAGCTACGCTCTTGTAGTACTCGCAATAGCTTAACCTGCATTTGCAGTGGCATATCCCCTATTTCATCTAAAAATAGGGTGCCACCTTGCGCCAATTCAAACCGGCCTTTACGTGCTGAAATAGCGCCGGTAAATGCACCTTTTTCATGGCCAAATAATTCGCTTTCTAGTAGCTCAGCAGGGATAGCCCCACAGTTTACCGGAACAAAAGGCCCTTTATTACGCTTAGAGAGCAAATGCACGTTACGAGCAACGACTTCTTTACCTGTGCCCGACTCACCTAAAATAAGTACGTTGGCATCGGTTTTAGCAACTTGGGTAATTAAAAAGCGTAAATCTTTTACCGCTTTGGTTTCACCTACAAGGCCATCAAAGGTGCTTTTTTCTTTGTTATGTTTATGCTCATGAGGCAGCATACGTTGATACTGCTGACAATCATGCAGTAACTGGGTGGTAACTTCATGAGTAAATGGCTCACAAATTAATCCAACAACATTAGCGAGACTCAGTAGCGGTTTGAGCGTTTCACCAATCAATAAAAAAGGAAATGTCGGATAGCGTTTAATTAAACTTTCATGATCTAAAGACTGCAACGCCCCTAACACCACAATACATTCTTTATTATGGTACTGGCTACACGCCTGCTCAAAGTCAGCTTCAGTTTGCAATTGTACCGCTTCACCAATAAAAGTAAGCGATGCATATAATCCAATAGAGCGATTGTTATTATTATCTAAAATTAAGATCATCTTTAGCGAGCCATTTATTTCACTAATTTGTTTTATTAATCAAATTGTAAGCCAGTTGGATTTGGATGCAAGCAATAGCGGCGATTTTTTGACATTAACGCCAAAAAACAGACACCCGCCCTGTAAAGCCAATACTTTATAACTAATAACTCTTTAGCTATTTATAACGGCATACCTACTTAGGATGGATTATCTAACACGTTTTGCCACTGATAAGGATGCGACTCTACACAGAAGAAACTCATAAAAAGTGCTATTATTACTTAAAGGTGTGACTGTTTTTGCCGATAAGTAATAGTCAAACTTATGTTGGAACTAAACTTGCTTAAGGTTCTACACAGTAATTAAAATTTGAGGAATTACCTATGGCTCATGCATCAATCAATAAATACCGTCAAATAACAGTTAGCAGCGTTAAAGAGATGACTCCCTACGACCAAGTTAAACTCGTGTTTGTAAATATTGTTGGCAAGCTCTCTGCTGCAAAAGGATTTATTGAACGTAAAGAGTTAGAAAAAAAAGGCAACGCAATCTCTGATTGTATTGTGCTACTTGGTGCGTTGCAGCAAGTGTTAAATTTTGAAGACAATAATGAAGTATCAACTAACTTAGACTCTTTGTACGATTACTGTCAGCGTTGTTTATTAACTGCAAACCTTGAAAACAACATTGATAAAATTGATGAAGTAATTACCTTAATTAAAGAGATTAAGTCAGGCTGGGAAGCAATTCCATTCGAACAAAGAGAACCACAACTGTAATGACTTTAAAGCAGGTTACGAGCTCACAAATTACTGATAGTAAGACCAGAGACTACTGCAATGAGCTGGTTAGTTTGATTACTGACTCTCAGGATTGGGATATTGAGCAAGCACTGAATATTCATAGCCGGTTAGACAGTTACATGAATGAATCTTTAAAGCATGACGACGGTTTTTATTCTGAATCTGAGCTTGAGTTTTTAATCGCATTTGTGGCACAGCTTTCAACACTATTTGATAGCGAAAAACAAAAGTTAGCGATAGAAATTATAAAGAAACAAAAAATCAAAGGTGCAGTGAATAAGTATAAATCTAATATTTAAAAATATTATTTACTTTAGCTCTCCCTATTTTATTCCCCTTTACAGAGTGATTAAGCAGATTTTTCACTCTGTATTTTTATTTCCTCAAGCCTCACTATAAAACAACACAGTTAGTTACTAACAATTGAACAAACATAAAAAAACCCGACTCATAAGCCAGGCTTTATTTGCTAAACAAGGTTAATTGTTTAGCTAGACTTTTTAACCACACCAGGTAAGTTAGCTAATTGCTGTTGCAAGTAACTCCCTGTCGAGTTTAGGTTAGCAACAAGTAAATCCATTGCGTTGTACTGGCTATATAATCGCTCTTCATATTTAGCCATACGGGTATTAAACTTTTCTACGTCAGTTTCTAGTTTAGAAATTTGTGATTCGCGGCCTTCTATACGAGAGCTGATAATACCATCAGACGCAGTATAGCCTTTAATCACCGTGTCTAGCTGACCAACAAAACCATCACCATCATTTTCACCAACGAAAAACGTTTGAATAGCTTGAGGATCGCTTTCTACCGCAGCTTTAAGCGCATCAGAATCAATACTTAATTTACCTGAACGCTCAGTTCTAATACCAAAATTAGCTAAAAAGTCGGTATTACCATTGCCGGTGCTAAATTCCGAGGTTAACAACGAGCGTACTTGGTTAACAGAGCCTCTAAGTAATGAATCACCCGCAAGTGCACCAACGCCCTCTTCAGCGCTAGAGCGACCTAACTGATTAGATAAGTCAATAAATGCATTAAACTTCTCTACAAACGACTTTAATCCAGCAGCAACATTATTATTATTTTCAGTGATGGTTGCTTTACTTAAATCATCGTCTGCATTGTGCGTTTTTTTGGCATTAATGGTGACACCCTCAATGACATCTTTAAATTCATTTGTACTGCTCGTCGCAACAAGCGTCCCATCAATCGTAATTGAGGCATCGGTCGCTGCCGTTACTTCGTTTAGGTTTTCAGCATACGTTGTTGATGTTGTATCACTATCATAGGCAAGGCGAGATAAACCCAAGGCATCTGTATTATTGCCATCAGAGACATCATCAACCACAATTTTTATTGCGTTTTCGGCGCCGGTTTCTTTGCTCGATAATACTAGGCGCTGCCCCGTGTCATCGGTAATAATAGTGGCATTCACGGAGTCGTTATCGGTAGAGTTATTAATAGCATCACGAATATCAGCAAGTGTTGCTGTGCCAGACACATCAATATCAAAATTATTGGTACCTGAGCTAATGCTTAGCTTACCCTCACCCACGGCTTCATCACCAGCTATGGCACTTGAGGTTAACTTGTGGTTTTCAGCTAAGCTGTTTACTTTAATAGAATAGTTATTTGTTTGCGCGTTTTTTTCAGAGCTTAAGGAAACAAAATCATCACTGCCACTGATAGTACGCTGTTGGAAGTTTTCGATGTCACCCAGCGATTCCAATGAGCCATTAAGTTCCTCTAGTGAGGCTTTTAATGTTCCCACCGCTGATATATCGGTAGTGAAATTAGCTTGTTGCTTGTTAACACGAGCTTGATAAGGGGCTTTTTCAGCATTTACTAAAGCACTTACAATTTCGTTTACTTGTAAACCAGAACCAATACCTGTAAATGAAATAGACATATTACTAACCCTCTTAATTGCTCAAACTAACTAAACTTTAAAATCAACCAATACACCGGTTGCTTCCGCTAACTTAGCCACAATACCTAACACTTCTTCTGATGGATATTGCTTAACTAAATCACCACTTTCTTTATCAATCACCTTAATAACATTACGGCCAGAATCTTCATCTACTTTAAACTGTAGGCTACGATTCATTTCGCCCATAAAGTCCTGCAATTGCTGTACCACCTTCTCTAGTTTTTCAGGTGACAACTCAGTTTCAGAAACTTTACTATTATTTGCAGTAGTGGTGACGGGTGTATTGTTTTGCTCATCGGCGTTTTGCTTAGCTTGTGCTGCTGGGGTTTGGTAATTTGAGGTAACCTCACCTTTTTGCGCTGAGCTTATATTTAGATTTAAACTTTGTGTTTCCATGATTCGCTCCTACTATAAAGCGACAAAAGCTTTATACCTATACAAGAAAGGAAGGGTTGCCCCTTCCTTAGTAGTTAAAGTATAGAGCTTATTGTTAAATTAACCTAATAAGCTAAGTGCTGCCTGTGGTAACTGGTTAGACTGAGCTAAGATTGTTGTACCAGCCTGTTGCATAATCTGGTTCTTAGTTAGTTTAGCCGTTTCTGCAGCGTAATCTGTATCTTCGATACGGCTTTTAGAAGCTGATACGTTTTCTGATACGTTTGCAAGGTTAGCAATGGTAAAGCCAAAACGGTTTTGTACCGCACCCAAGTCTGCACGTTGTGCATCAATTTGCGCAAGCGCCGCATCAATTGTTTCGATTGCATTTTGCGCGCCAGCACTTGTAGTACCAGAGATATCAACCTCTTCAATTGATGTTAATGAACCTGAACCACCCGTCGCACCAAGACCACCACCTAGTATTTCATCTACAGTTGTACCAGAGATACCAATTTTATCTGGAGAAGAAAGTTCTAGAGTAGATGAAACAGCTTGGCTACCACCAGCCGTACCACCACCTAAAGAAGCTGTACCGGCAGTTGCAATAAGCTCAATACCATTAACGCCTGTTGCTTTAATCGTTAGATCACCCGCTGACTCAACAACGTCATAACCATCAGCAACCATTGCTTCAGCAAGACGTGAGGCATCGCCCCCAAACGAAGCTAATGCATACGTATCGCCACCAATATTTAAATTGCCAACATCAGATGAATCAAGATTTGTTAGTGTTGTACTTAACTCTGAAGTCGCAGTTACGCCTGATGCAACTGCATTGATTTTAGTAGCAATATCTTCTGCACCATCACCAGTAGCGACAGATACTGCTTTACCATTTATGTTAAGAGTTGCATCTGCAGTTGTTGCATTTTGAAGCGCTAAAGTCGTGTCACCAGTAGTACCCAATACAGAACCGGCCCCGCTAACACCATATGCACCAAGCGCATCAGCAGACACATCACGCAAACTTACATTAATCGTTTCGTTCGCATTAGCACCTACTTGGAATTGTTTAGTACCAAACGAACCATCTAGTAAGCTTGTACCACCGAATTTAGTAGTTTCAGCGATACGCGTTAGCTCTTGTTGTAGTGCGCCCACTTCTTTTTGCAGTGCGGCACGAGCGTTTGCATCGTTTGAACCATTTGCTGATTGTAAAGATAGGTCACGCATACGTTGTAAGATGTTTGATGACTCTTGCATCGCGCCTTCAGCGGTTTGCGACATTGAAATACCGTCATTCGCGTTACGCTGTGCAACACCTAACCCATTAATTTGTGAAGAAAGACGGTTAGCAATTTGTAGACCTGCCGCATCATCTTTCGCGCTGTTGATTTTCATACCAGATGAAAGACGTTGCATTGATGTACCTAATGCTTCGCTAGATTTTGATAAGTTTCTTTGTGCATTTAGTGATGACACGTTAGTATTTACTGATAAAGCCATGTTATAACTCCTGATTACTTTCGTAATGTAACTAATTGATTTTAACCAAGAGCCATCACAATAAAAATCTGTTCAAGCTCCGTTCTAATTAAGTTAACGGCCGTTATAAAATTACCTTTAGCTTTTTTTTAAAAAAAACAGTAAAAACTTTTAATTGATTGAAATACAGACAAAAAAGCCAAGCATATTTGCTTGGCTTTTTATAGTTAACGGATATTAGCCACCTAAAAGACTTAATGCTGCCTGTGGCAACTGGTTTGCCTGAGACAAAATAGTCGTACCTGCTTGTTGCATTATTTGGTTTTTAGTTAGTGTTGCGGTTTCAAGCGCGTAATCAGTATCTTGAATACGACTGCGAGAAGCTGACACATTCTCAGATACGTTAGCAAGGTTGGCAATGGTAAAACCAAAACGATTTTGCACCGCACCTAAATCTGCGCGCTGGGCGTCTATTTGCGCAAGCGCTGCATCTATGGTGTTAATCGCAGACTGCGCACCCGCACTAGTCGTACCTGATATATCAACACTTTCTACAGATGTTAATTCACCAGTACCGCCTGTGGCAGAAATATTTGTTCCACCTAAAATATCATCCACATTAGTACCAGATATGCCAATTTTCTCTGAAGAAGATAATGTTAGCGTTGATGAAACACTGATATTATTATTGGTAGCGCCACCAGCAACCGCCGCACCACCTGTTGCATTGTTAGCAATGGTAGCTGTACCGGCAGTACCTGTCATTTGAATACCATCAACACCTTCAGCCTTAAGTATTAAAGATCCTTCATCAACGATGGCATCATAACCATCGGCTTGTAACTCTTGAGCAAGTCGGTCAAGGTCACCACCAAATTCTGATAGCTTGTAAGTATCAACTGCAGCACCTGCTTTACGAAGTGTTAAATCGCTATTGTCATCAGAATCCAAACCAGCGATTGTGACATCTAATTTTGCTGTTGCAGTAACGCCTGTAGCTTCTTTATTAATGCTATCTGCTATTTCAGCAGCACCCTTACCCGTAACACCCGCATCAGGGATTGCAACACCATTAATATTTAGCCCTGCCGTAGCCACTGCACCCGTTGCTGTTGCCAATGTAGCTGTTTGTGTTGCAGCCGCCCCAAGCAAAGTACTGCTATCTTTTACTTCATATGCGCCAATTGCACTAGCAGCAACATTACGTAAACTTACATTAATGGTTTCATTCGCATTAGCACCTACCTGAAACTGTTTAGTACCAAAAGTGCCGTCAAGTAAGCTGGTACCACCAAATTTAGTGGTATCTGCAATTCGAGTGAGCTCTTGTTGCAAGGCTGCTACTTCTTTTTGCAGTGATGCACGGTCAACCGCACTGTTTGAACCATTCGCCGATTGCAGTGATAAGTCACGCATACGTTGCAGAATATTTGCTGACTCTTGCATTGCACCTTCAGCAGTTTGCGCCATAGAAATACCATCGTTGGCATTTCGCTGAGCAACCGTTAGGCCATTAACCTGAGACGTTAGTCGGTTGGCAATTTGTAAACCTGCAGCATCGTCTTTTGCGCTATTAATACGCAAACCAGATGATAGTCTCTGCATTGAGGTTTCAAGTGCCATGCTAGATTTAGATAGATTGCGTTGCCCATTAAGTGATGCAACATTTGTATTTACGCTTAAAGCCATTTTACCATCTCCTAGTTTCAATCAGAATGTGGTTCAAAATATTTAAGCAAAAACCACACTGTCTATGACTAGTTGAATGCATTACTTGTGCCAACTAATAATAAAACATTAAACCCATGTTTTATAACAACTAAATAACTTTTATTACGGTATTTAATAAATAGTGAGCATTTTTTTGACAGGAGAGAAAAAGGGGGGTGACAGTTTTTTGCCGCTTCGTTAAGGCAAGTTATTACCTATTTTTCCTAAAAGTAATAACCTGCCTTGGATGGTGTTTATAAATAATCGAATAATGAGAGTTTAGCCAAACGACCAAAAGTCGCTTGTGAGGCCTGTAAACCAGACTCATGTTTTGTGAGATCGCTAATCGCTTCAGCGGCATCAATTTCAATCAGGCTGGATCTGTTTTCTTGATTATTGATATCTAGTGCACTGTTTGAATCAGTTACACGCTCAACCACATTCATGCGCCCACCTAAGCCAGCTTGTGTAAATACAATTTGCTCACTGGCGTTTTTAAGCTGAATTAACCCATCTGATAATGCTTGGTTAATTTGCGATTCATCAAGTTGATCGTCATTTAGGCTGATGATCAGAGCTTGCAATGTATTTAACACATTTTCTTTACTTGGTTTTTCAAGAGTAAAATCAAGCTGCCCTGGTGCTGCTCCTTCGAGTTGAATTTCCATGCCAGCAAACTCAATCGGCTCGTCGGTTACTTCACCCGTAACGGGTGGCACAAGCGACGCGCCGTCTCGTAATATTTCATACTGATCAGGCGATGAAGGGGTTGCACCTGGGATCACATTAACATTATAGGTATTGATCGTTGGAGAAATAAGCGGATCTGGGTCTGAGTTATAATTATCTTTGTGAAAGCGGTCAAACTCACCTTGGTTTTCAACATACACAGTACCCGCAGTAATACCGCCGCTTGGAGTGCCTTGATTAGAAATAACATCAAGACGTGCATCAACTCGTTCAAATACATTAAAGCCATTATCGCTTGATTTGATCTCAACGCCTTTGGCAATCGTCACTTCGTGTTGACCTTGATCGCCTTGGTATTCATATTTGCCATTAGTGCTATTAAAAGTATACGTTTGAATATTATCTTGATAGCCAGAAAAAAGGTATTTACCTCCTTCCGATTGGCTATTCATTAAATTTAGTAACGACTTTTGTAACTCTTGTAGTTCACCCGCTACCGCCGCTAAGTCATCTTTGCTTAACGAACCGTTACCGGCTTGTATAGTTAACATTTGAGCTTCTAAAATAGTGTCGTTCATACCTTGTAACAAGCTTTCTTCGGTTTCTAAACGCCCTTTTAGCTGGTTAATATTTTTGGTCAGCTGCTCATTCGTTTCTATTTTATTGGTGTACAACATACCCTGAGAAATAGCTGCAGGGTTTTCAGAGGTACTCAAATATTTTTGACCTGTAGTGACACGCTCTTGCGCACCTGCTACATTTTGTTGATTCTCAAGTATTTTATTAATATTATTTTGATACATTAAATTATTTGATAAACGCATAATTACCTCGCCGCACTCAGTAAAGTGTCAAAAATAGAACGTGCTGCAGACAATACTTGAGCAGATGCAGCATAAGATTGCTGAAAACGCAGCAAATTAGCCGCCTCTTCATCTAAGTTTACGCCCGACAATGATTCATACCAGGCTTCTGATTGTTGTGCTAATGCATCAAATGCAGCACCGTTAGTCATTGCTTGGCTGGTCACTACCCCAACATCAGTTACCAAGCCTGCATAGGCCTGATTCAAGGTTTTATGATTATCAGCTGAGGCACTTGCCACTACATTTTGACGTACTAAATCGGTATTTTGTAAGTTAGCGAGTTTTTGGCCATTACGGTTATCATCAAAACCGCCTTCATTAAATTCCAAATTAAAGGTATCACCTGTAGCTGGTACACCTTCAATATTAAAGTCAAAACCATAGCCATCGTAAGGTGCTCCAGCTTGAGCGAGTATATTATTAGCAGGAGGTGTAACCGTAAACGTGGTCGTGCCATTACCGTCAGTCAGTTGATATTCGTTAGCATTAGCTGTTTTAACGATGCTAATGGGGCCATTTGCTAGCCCTAGAGGGTTACTAAAACTGCCAGTGGTTACATCGCTCACATCACCCGGTGAAATAGTACCTGTCCCTGTATTATCAAGGCCATCTGCTGTTCTAATTGGAGAGGCCAAGGCAATGTCTTCACCTCGACCACTGGTCAACGTTATATTACCCGCAGCGCCACTATTGAGTTTTACCTGAAGTTGATCCCCAGCATTACCGGCTCCCGTTACATTAAGCTCTAAGCCAAACGATTCCCCACTAGTAATAGCTGCTGAATCGATAATGCCACTGGGTGGGATAATTGCTAAAGAGGCTGTACCTAAAGGCTCACCTTTATTATCAATAGGCTGAATACTCACCTCATTAGGGTTCCCCGTATAAGTGATCACAAAGTCACTGGCTGGTAGTTCGCTGCCTTTACCTACCTCAACGGTTGCAGACATATTAGCTGTTCCGGTATTTGCTTGATAAACATAAGCACTGACCGTTGGAATTTCAAAAATATCTCCACCTAATTCACCATTAGCATCCATCCCTAAACGGTTTTGCTGATTAAACGAATCGGCAAGTGCAATGCCCATCTGGCCAATTTGATTTTGTGCAGGCACCAAAATATCGTCTCTAAATGCCAATAAACCGCCAATTTTACCTTTTAATTTAGTAGGATCTATTTCCAGTGGCACAGCTTGACCGCCATTTACATCTAAACGTAACTCTTTAAAATTGGCATCTGGATCGCCACTAATCGAGAACAAGTTGAATGACCCATTTTGCATGACAACCGCTTCACCTGAGCCCATAAATACTTGTTTTTCACCATTGGGGCCATCGAGTGTTTCTATATCAATTAGTTCAGATAAATCACGTATTGCTTTATCACGCTCATTATAAGCTGAGCTCGCATCCGCTTCGTTTTTAGTACCATGCACATACACAATTTCTTGATTCAACGAACTAATACTTTCGATTAACGTATTCGCCTCTTCTGAAAAAATTTCTAATTGCTCATTAACCACCGCTTTTTGCTCTGAAACAATACCTGCAAGCCTGTCCATTTGATCAATCAGATTTTGCGCATCACTCATCACTAATGAACGAGCAACCGTTGATGAAGGTTGATTGAGAGCCTCTTGTACGTTATTGAACATTGAGTTGATACTAGTTGATAAGCTGTTTGATTTTTCTGAAAAGATTTGATCAACTCGACTCGCTTCACTAACAAATTGATCAAAAAAGCTTTTATTTGAGGTATCTCGGTTTAATTGCTTTTGCGCAAACTCATTCAATAATCGATACGTTTGGCCACGGCCTACCTGATTATCAATCATAGTGGTAAACTCGGTGCGCTCACGTACATACCCTTCGGTATTAACATTTGCGATGTTTTTACTTGTCGTTTGCAGTAGCTCAGCGTTAGCTCTAATGCCTGAATTAGCAATGTTTAATAAATTAAACGACATGTTACTCTACTCCTTGGCGGATCACGCTTGTGGCGATATTCTTCAATTCGTTACTGTTTAGCACTCTTTTTATTTTGTCAGCATAGTTAGGATCGGTTGCATAACCAGCTTGCTGTAAAGAGTCTAAAAACTTGTGCGGCTTTGCCGTATTGTTTAATGCATCTTGGTAGCGAGGGTTCTGTGTTAAAAAATCCACAAAGTCATTCACGCTATCTTTTATCGAATCATACGCTCTAAAGTTTGCTTGCTTTTTAACAGCAGCACCTTGCTCAAACTCTAAAGTAACTTTACTGGCTTTTTCACCCTGCCAACTTTTATCTGACTTAATATTGAATAAATTGTTTGAGCTATTACCATCACCTTTACTAATAATATGTTTACCCCAGCCAGTTTCTAATGCCGCTTGTGCGACCATAACCGCCGGATTTAAACCAATTTTTTTAGCCGCTGTTTTTGCGTGTTCCCACACTGTGCTTACAAATTCCTCAGCATTTTCAAATGTGCCTGACGCTATGTTTTGTTCGCTTTTTTCAGTTGAATCAACGAGCGGCACTTTTTCAGTGACCTTTTGATTTTCTTGATGAGGTAAGGTGCTACCCGCACGTTGGTCACTAAAGAAATCAGACGTTGTGCGAAGAACTGAGCCTGGCATAAAGTTTTTTCCATCTGGCGATAGTTGCTGCACAATTAAATCTGCAAGTCCCAAAGAGCCATTTGATGAAAGCTCTGTGGCTAGCTGTTGGTCGTGCATTTCTTCAAAAAACTTAACGCCACTTGCATTAAACGGGCTTTCTTTGTCTTCAAAAGCCTCATTAGCTTTACGCATACTTTTAAGTAGCATTTGAGTGAAAATAGCTTCAAATTGTGCCGCCGCTTTTTTTAACGCCGCTTTAGAAGCATCGGTTGATGCATCACCACTTTTTAATGCATCTCGACGCAAAGAGTCTAAGTTGCCTAAATCAAAAAAGTTTTGCTTATCTAGATGATTTGTTTCCATCAGCTTTTTGACACAATAATTAATAATACCTAATGAAATGCAATAATTGAGCCAAGAGAAGTGAAAGGTTCTAGGTTCTAGGTTCTAGGTTCTAGGTTCTAGGTTCTAGGTTCTAGGTTCTAGGCAGAGATTAAACTAAGTGAGAGACGCGAGGTAAACTCGCTGCTACTTATTGTGTAGGGTTAATTGCTGTGGTAGCAGCGGCTTTATGCCGCGTCTTTTTAGGTTAACTGTTAAAGACCCTAAATAGGGTCTTATAAAACTAAATTACAACAAGCTGACCATTAATGGCGCCGGCTTCTTTGAGTGCTTCAAGAATAGCCATTAAATCACCTGGGGCAGCGCCAACTTCATTAATTGCGCGAACTAAATCATCAAGACTCACACCAGGATCAAATACAAAAGCGCGTGAATCATCCTGATTAACATCAATAATACTTTGTTGGGTCACCACCGTTTCCCCCTCGGCCAGAGGGTTTGGCTGCGCAACATTTTGCTGCTCAGCAATCGTTACTGTTAAACCACCATGGGTAATTGCCGCAGGTTGTAATTTTACATTTTTACCAATAACAATGGTGCCAGTACGCGAGTTAACAATTATTTTTGCTGAAGTATCCGCTGGCTTAAACTCTAAGTTTTCAAGGGTCGATAAATAAGATACGCGCTGCGAGGCATCACGAGGTGCAATAACGCGAATAGAAGCTGCATCAAGTGCTTGAGCGCTATTTGGACCAATTAAATCATTAATGGTTTTCTCTAAACGTTTAGCAGTAGTAAAATCAGGGCGGTTTAAATTAAAAGTAATATAGTCGTTTTGCATAAATGGGCTTTTAACAGCACGTTCAACGGTTGCGCCATTTGGCACTCGCCCAACCGTAGGTGTATTAATAACAACGCGACTGCCATCGAGGCCTTCAGCGCCCAATCCACCTACTATTAAACTGCCTTGAGCGATGGCGTATACGTTACCATCAACCCCTTTTAAGAATGTTTGTAATAATGTACCACCGCGCAAGCTACCCGCACTACCAATTGATGATACGGTTATATCTATGGTTTGCCCTGGCTTTCTAAATGGAGGGAGTTCAGCATGAACCGCTACCGCTGCAACATTTTTAATTTTTGGCTTCAAACTAGAAGGTAGTGTAATACCAAAACTATTAAGCATGCCTTTAAAGCTTTGCTCGGTAAAACGGCTTTGCTCACCGGTACCTGGTAAACCAACAACTAAGCCATAGCCCACTAATTGGTTTGAGCGCACTCCTTCAACCATAGACACATCTTTAATTCGCTCAGCACTGACATTAAATTGCCAGCTCAATAACACCATAAAACAAAAAACTTTAAAACCATTCATGTTGAATGTCCTCTAAAAAGGAAACAATGAGCTACTAAAGAAACGCGTTAACCAACCCGGGCTCTGTGCTTCTTGTGTTTGACCCTTGCCTGAATACTGAATACGTGCATTCGCAATACGATTAGACTGTACTGTATTATCAGCATTGACATCTTGTGGACGTACTAACCCTTCTAGACGAATAAATTCTTCACCAGTGTTCAATGTTAGCCACTTTTCACCGCGAATCACTAAATTGCCATTTGGTAATACACGCATTACATTAACCGAAATATCACCAAATAAGCTGTTTGATTGATTTGATTTTGAGTCGCCTTTAAAGGAAGAGTCACTGCCAATACCAAATTGAATACTATCGCCACCAATATTTACCGGTAAACCACCCAAACCAATAACAGGGTCGAGGCTAGCATCGGTTTCTTTATCCGTTTCTGTTTTAGCCGCTTTGGTCGCTTGAGTTGACTCTTGTAATTTAACAGTAATAATATCGCCTGTTCGCAGTGCTTTTTTATCAGCGTATAAGTCATTCGATAACTGAGAGCTAAATAAAGATCCTGTAGCCACTATAGGCTCCATATTAGGCTCTGGATACATAGGTGCATAATAGGGATCGTCTTGCACTACCTCATTATTTTGTGTCGCTACACAACCACTTAATAGTAAAGTCCCTACTGTAAATAACATAATATTACGCATACAACCCCCAAACCTATAACTGTTGATTGATGTAGCTCATCATTTCATCAACGGCTGAGATCACTTTTGAATTCATCTCATAAACGCGCTGCGTTTCAATCAAATTAACTAACTCTTCGGTCACATTTACATTTGATGTTTCCAGTGAACCTTGAATAATCGTGCCTAAACCTTCAACACCCGGATTACCTTGAACAGGCGCACCGCTTACCGCAGTCTCGGTGTACAAGTTCTGCCCTATAGGCTCAAGGCCCGACGGATTAATAAAATCACTAATCGTGATCTGACCAATAACCACGTTTTCGGCCTGACCTTTTACGCGAACTGACACTTCACCATCTTGAGATACGGTGATCGACTGTGCATCGTCAGGTACGTTCATTTCAGGCTGAACCACATAACCTGCACCGGAGGTAACAACACGCCCGTCACCGTCAGTAGTAAACTGGCCGTTACGCGAATAAGCAATATTGCCATCGGGTTGCAGTACTTCAAAAAAACCAGGACCTGAGATCATCCAATCTAATGAATTTTCAGTGGTGAGCATATTACCTTGCGAAAAGTTCTTTTGGTTAGCCACCACCTTAGTACCTGCACCAAGCATTAAGCCAGATGGCATTTCGGTATCTTGCGATGAGCGTCCGCCTGGTTGATTAATATTTTGATAAAGTAAGTCTTCAAAAATAGCGCGGCTTTTTTTGTAACCTACCGTACTGGCGTTCGCTAAGTTATTTGATATAACCGATATATCAGTTTGTTGAGCGTCAAGCCCTGTTTTACTTATCCATAATGCTGGATTCATAATAATATCCTCACGTTAAAGTTAAACGATGCGCATCAGCTGCTCTTGACGTTCGTCAATCTCTTCAGCTGTTTTCATCAGTTTTACTTGTAATTCAAATTGGCGTTGGTGACTGATCATATCGACCATTTCATGTACCGGGTTTACATTAGACTTCTCTAACATGCCGCTTAACACTTGTACATTGGCTGATGTTTCAACCGTTTGGCCTGGCTTAGGTCTAAATAAACCATCATTGCCTTTTTCTAGAGTGGTATTGTTTGCTTCAACCACTTTTAATCGGTCAACCTCTTCTAAAAAGTTAGCCGGTGCACCTTGAGGGCGTACTTGGATTGTGCCGTCTTTACTAAATTCTATTTTTTCAATCGGTACAGGTAATATGACAGGTCCACCTTCGCCAATAACTTGACGACCATGACTTGTGGTCAACATACCTTCCGCAGTGATGTTTAACGTACCCACTTTAGTGTAGGCTTCATTACCAGAGGCGTCCTGCACACTGAGCCATGCGTTATCACTCATAGCAATATCAAGGTTGCGGCCTGTTTCAACAATACCGCCCGATGTCATGTTTGCTCCAGGGCGCTCCTGCATTGAAAATACCCGAGTCGGCAAACCTTCACCGAAAGCCTGCATTGACCGTGCTTGCGCAAAATCTGATTTAAACCCGGTGGTATTTGCATTTGCCAAATTATTGGCTTTAAGAGCAAGCCCTTGCAGGCTTTGTTTAGCGCCAGATGCCGCTATGTAGACCATTTTATCCATAACATCGACTCATTAAGAAATCTATGCATGAGTAAATGCAATATAAGTGCCAAATTAAATTTAAGGGTGAATAAGATTTTGAGGAGGAATAAAAAAGGCTGCATTAAGCAGCCTAAATAAATCAAAATAATGATTATCTGATCTGAAGGATGTTCTGTTGAATAGTTGAATTAACCTCAAGCGCACGAGAGTTTGCTTGGAAGTTACGCTGCGCACTAATCAAATCGACCAGCTCATTGGTTAAGTTAACATTAGATTGCTCAAGCGCTGATGAGTTAATGTTACCTAAAGTGCCTGAGCCTGGTTCACCCGCAATCGGCTCACCTGAGGTTAAGCTCTTTTTCCAAGCTGTATCCCCTACTTGCTGTAAACCTTGTGAGTTTGAAAAGCGTACCATGGCCACTTGCCCTAGGAAGGTTGAATCACCGTTACTGTATGACGCAACGACTTTGCCATCAGTACCAATATCAATACCTGCTAAACGACCCACTGTCGCACCATCTTGCTCAAGCGCCTTCACTTCAAAGCGACTCGCATACTGAGTTGGTGTTCTGTTAGCAGTCCCCGCTTCATCGCGCCAGTTAATAGCAATATCATCAAACTGAGCGCCATTAGATAAAATACCCGATAAATTTGCACCGGTTAAATCGACATCTGTAAACGTAGGACCAACATTTGGAACACCATCAGTAGTTGCAGGTAAACCACTGGCGTCAAAACCAAACGTGCTTAGCGGGCTTGGTGTTGCAGTTGGAGTGCCGGTAGCATCAAATGGCTGTTTATCTAATGTGCCATGTACTTGCCATTCGTTGGGTGCTGTTTTTACAAAAAAGAATTGTAATACATGTGGTTCACCTAATGAATCATAAGTGGTTGTCGATGTTGAAGAATTATAGGTGGTGCTGTCGGTTGCATCAAACGGCACTGCGATAACATCTTCACGAGAATCAACATTAAACGAGGTGTATACATTACTGGTAGAGCGTGGCGAACCAGAAGAGTCCGGTATTTGTAATGCCGATGAAGTACTTAAACTCACAGACGTTGTGTCACCGCTGACTTCATCGACTGGGAAGCTCTGTAAAAAATTACCTTTAGCGTCTACAACAAAGTTATCTTTGTTGAGCTTAAACGCACCTGCTCGCGTGTAGGTAAAATCTTGTGCGCCTAAGTCTTGGCTAGTAGCAAAGTAACCTTCACCCGTAATCGCTAAATCCAGTGAGTTATTAGTAAACTGTAATGAGCCTTGATGAAATTGCTGAGCAACCATGGTGGTTTGTACACCATCACCATTTTTAGTTTTACCAGCACTAAATACCGATGATGCGTATACATCAGCAAATTCAGCACGAGACTCTTTAAAGCCTGTGGTATTTACGTTGGCAATATTATTGGCGGTAACATCCAAATCTTTTTGTGCGGCAGCAAGGCCTGTTAATGCAATATTGAAGCTCATAATTAACCTCTAACCTAAAAATATTTAGCCTGATAGCTAAAAGAATACATAAAATCTATTACGCGATTTCTGCGACATCTGTCAGCCTAACCGCACCTTCTTTAGTGTTAATAATAATGCCGCTTGAGCCATTAATATTAACACTCTCAATATTTTTGAATGAAGCAATTGGAAGGCTTGAAAATTCGCCATCCGTACTGCCTTCAGCTTTAACCTTGTATTCACCAGGAGGAAGCCGCTCACCCGCTTCATTTTTACCATCCCATGCAAAGCGCACCGCACCTGCAGGCTGAGTGCCTAAATCAATGGTTTTAACTAACTGCCCTGATGCATCTTCAATACGAAGCGTTAAATTATCTACCGGCTTTTCAGCAACAATAGCTCCCTTAACCTCACCCGACTCATTAAGCTCAAGCGTATCAGACTCGAGCAGTGCTTGCTTACCAACCAACGTGGATGCTTGCAATGCCGAATTTGATGTCATCGACGCAGCTAAAGACTCAAAATTAGAGTTTAAATTTGAGATCCCTTCAGCCATAGTAAAGTTTGTCATTTGCGCAATCATCTGATCATTATCAGCTGGTTTGCTTGGATCTTGATATGACAATTGCTGTGTTAACAACGAAAAGAAATCTTCTTGGGTTAACGCATCACTTTCCTCTTTTTTTGGCACTTGCTTATCTTGCCAACGTAAAGAGTCCATGTAGGATGAAGAAGTGCTAATATCGTTACTCATGAGCTACCCTCAGTTACCGCTGACCTAGCAGCAGTGTTTTACTTAACATTTGCTTAGCTGCATCAGCAACTTGAACATTTGTCTGATAAGAGCGAGATGCAGAAATCATATTTGCCATCTCCTCAACAACATTCACGTTGGGTTTATAAATATAACCATTTTCATCCGCACTGGGATGGTTTGGGTTATATTCAATTTGTAGTGGTTTATCACTCTCAACCACTCCTAACACTTTCACACCAACGGCAGAGCCCTGTGGGTTGCTTGCTGACGCTGACGCTTTTGTTAGCTCCGCAGCAAATACAGGTTGTCGCGCTCGGTACGTCTCATTTTGTGAAGAGCTAATTGTATTGGCATTAGAGATATTACTTGCGGTGGTATTTAATCGCACGTTTTGTGCACTCATACCAGAACCAGCAATATCAAACACATTATATAAACTCATAATTAGGCTCCTTGACTACCGAGGGCTTTTTTCAGGCCTTTAAACTTACCATTAAGAAACTGGACACTGGCCTGATACTCCATAGCATTCTGTGTATACAAGTTTCGTTCCACCTGTATATCAACCGAGTTACCATCACCTGTATCTGTTTGATTTGGCGTACGAAATAATTCATTACCACCTACGCTTCGGGTACCACCGGCAATGTGTTTTTCATTGGTTCTTACCATGCTATTGCCGCTTAGTTGGTTAGACTTTGCCGTTTTTAATGCTGAGGCAAAGTCGATATCTTTTGCTTTATAGCCGGGCGTATCAGCATTTGCGATATTAGTAGCGAGCATTTCTGCTCTTTGCGAACGGATCAACATCGCATGCGGATGCACGCCTAATGCTTTATCAAAACTGATAGCCATAACTACCTCCAAAAAATTGACTTAGCATCAATAAAGCAATAAGTAAGCCAGCAATGAAAAGTAGTGATGATTAAAACAAAAAACGACGCAATGAGCGTCGTTTAAAGGAGGGTAATATATTAAGAATGTTATTTCTTTTGGTAAATAATACCGGGGTTACAGCGCACCATATCAAAGTCCGTACTTAAGCCAGACATAGACTCCGACGCACCTAAAAACAAATACCCTTTAGGGTTAAGTGCTTGAGAAAATTGTGCAATTATTTTAGCTTTCACTTCAGGTGAAAAATAAATTAAAACATTACGGCAAAATATAATATCGAATTTACCCATCAAGGCGTACGAGTCGAGTAAATTTAAATGCCGAAAGCTCACTTGTTTTTTTAATGAGTCAACCACTTGTGCCATACCATTGCCGCTGTCTTTAAAGAACTTCTTACGGCGTTCAGCAGAGAGTCCGCGAGCCAATGCCAATGCGTCATATTCAGCGTGTTTACACATATCCAGCATGGTATTTGATATATCTGTACCAATTATTTGTGCACCCATTTTTAAAACACCAGGGCTGCTGGATTGAAACTCAGCCACCGACATAGCAATAGAATAGGGTTCTTGGCCTGAAGAGCTCGCAGCAGACCATATTTTTAACGGTCTATTCAACGCTTTAAATTCAGGGAATAATCTGGTTTTAAGCAATTCAAACGGATATTGATCTCTAAACCACAATGTTTCATTGGTTGTCATCGCATCAACAACGGCAGCACGTAACTGGCGCTCATGCACTCCTAGCGTTTTAGTTACCAGTTCAGATAACGAATCAACACTAAATCGCGACATTAATGGTGCCAAACGGCTTTTAACCAAATATTGCTTATTTTCACCTAAAACAATACCGCACTGTTGTTCTAAAAATAAGCGAAATTGATCGTATTCTTTTTGCTGCAAATCTTTATTAGTCAAATCCATAACACCTGTGTTTATTAATCACAATGAACCCACTTATTAACGGCTGTAGCTAGCTCGTCTGGGTTAAATTTTGCAATAAAATCGTCAGCACCTACTTTTTCAATCATTGCTTGATTGAAAACACCGCTTAAAGATGTATGTAAAATAACATGAAGTGGTGCAAGTTTAGGATCGGCTTTAATCTCTGCAGTGAGTGTATAGCCATCCATTTCTGGCATTTCTACATCAGAAATTAATAACCCTACACGCTCTGTAATATCATTAACGCAATCAAGCTCTGCAATTTCTTTTAGTCTTCTTAGAGCTTCTTTACCATTTTTAGCAAGCTCAGTAGTAACACCTAAAGGCTCTAGCGCTCGTTTAACCTGATTTCGTGCCACGGCCGAATCATCGGCAATAAATACAATTCTTTCACCTAGGTCTTTTTGTATATTTCCTTGAGCAGCAACATCATCACTCACGGTAGTATTCACTGGGCAAATTTCGTTTAAGATTTTTTCTACGTCAAGTATTTCTACCAGTTCATTTTCAATTTCAGTGACGGCTGTTAAATAAGAATAGCGACCCGCACCTGATGGCGGTGGCATTATTTTTTCCCAGTTCATATTAACAATTCGCTCAACACCACCAACTAAAAAGCCCTGCACTGTGCGGTTATATTCTGCAATGATAATAAAGCCATCCTCTATGCTTTTTATAGGTCGCCCGCCAACAGCCATAGATAAATCAATCACCGAAATAGTTTGGCCTCGAATATGCGCTACACCACGAATATAAGCGTTAGATTTTGGCATGCTCGTTAATGGAGGACATTGAAGAACTTCTCTCACCTTAAACACATTAATGCCGAAGCGCTGACGCCCGTTAAGCTTAAATAACAATAATTCCAAGCGGTTTTGCCCAACCAACTGAGTACGCTGGTTTACTGAGTCTAAAATACCGGCCATTTAAATCTCCTAAGAAAACAAATATAAGGAACGATAATTGCTTTCAATTAATAAAGCGTCATAACACAACGGGGGCGTCTAAATTCTGACGCAAAATATTTATACCCTGTTTGCAACCATAAGCATAGTCGAAACATTATGAGTTTGTTAAAAAAAACCAGAAGATACAGTGTTTTTTATTTTCTTGCTAGCCTCTGCTTCACTTTGCCACTAAAGGCTCAAGTATTTAGCAAAGAATCGCTTCAAGAAATGGCTGTATCTTATGTTGCTAAAAAAGCAGTAACTACAAATGATAACAAAATACAGTTTAGCGCATTACCGTTAGATAGCCGCATACCCGATCGCCAGTGTAACTCTGAGCCAGAGTTAGTAACGCCAAGCGAGCCCCCTTTTAACCGTCAAGTCACCATTCAAATAAAATGTAACGATAGTGACAACTGGGCACAATACGTTCATGTCAGAATCACTGAATCAGCACCTGTTGTTGTTGCAACTACTAATTTAGCACGAGGTGAAGTAATTACTCCATCCCATTTAAGTATTGATATGCGTCCTGCGCACTTTATACGTGTTCAGTACCTTGATGATCCTGCGCTACTTATTGGTAGCCGCAGTAAACGTAATATTCGTGAAGGTATGCCTGTGCTGCTAAATCAAATTTGTATGGTTTGCAAAGGCGACTCTGTCAACATTTTTGCTAATATTAAAGGGTTAAGAGTAAAAACGACGGGTGTTGCATTAGAGGATGGAACCTTAGGTGAACAAGTACGAGTTGAAAACAAAAAAACAGGTAAAGTTTTAAATGCGCGAGTAGATGGTGTAGAGTCTGTGCAGGTAAATATTTAATGTAAATTTATGCTAAAGTATCTTTAGTAAATGCCGATATAAAGGCATCAGTTGGGTAATAAACGGGTTTTTATCATGGTCGGTCAAGTAAACAAATCAAATCAACAGCCTGGTGTTTTAACAAACACTCAACAGCAAAAAGTTGATTTAAAAAGAGATAATGCAAATACACAAGCTGCGCAAACGCCTTCACCTAAAGCTGCAAGCGATTCGGTGAGCTTAACACCGCAGGCCAAGCAATTAAAATCTTTACAAGAAAAAGCAGAGCAGTCTTCTGGTTTTGACAGCAACAAAGTTGCTGAACTTAAAAAAGCGATTACCGAAGGCAAGTATCAAATAGACAGTGAGAAACTTGCCAAAAATTTAGCAGACTTCGAGTTTAATGTTTATGGCTGATCACAATAGTTTAATTACGATTAAACTAAACGAACAAATAAATTGTTTAACAGCCTTGAGTGAGCTTCTTACTCAAGAACTTAATGCTATTGCCTCACGAAGAGGCGAAGGTTTGAAAGAAATTGCCCAACAGAAAATGTCTTTTTTAACCAGCATAAGCACCCTAGATAAAGAACTCAGTAAACTGATTGCCAGTAATGATCAGCAAACAGATGAAAACGCTGATTTAATAAAGCTAACCAGAACTAAGCTTGAGCAATGTCAAAAACAAAATGAAGTTAATGCTCATGCAGCGCACCAGGCACAGTTAAGTGTAAAGCAGCTAAAAAGTATTTTAATTGGTGCACCTTCATCAATGACCTACGACCAAGCTGGTAGCGTTGTAAATACTGATAACAGTATTGTACGTAACCTAAAAGCCTAAAAAAATACCCATAAAAAAACGCCTAAACGATAATTCGTTTAGGCGTTTTTTTATGGGTAATAATTTGTCGCTTAGTAATAAGTGACTTTTTTGACTTCCCGTGGCTTTATCTCACCTATGTACAAGTCGTGCACGCGTTTCATATTAAGCTCAAGCTCGGTTATATACATATCATTAACGGCATAGGTTTTTATAATTTGTGCGCCTTTAATAATACCTTGTACTTTGCTTTGTAAATAATCATCTTGGGCAACCGAGCCTGCGACCGTTGTACCTGCGGTAATTTTTTGCCCGTATACTTGTTCGGTTAGTTCACGATAAGCCTCGAGCTTTGAGGCCTTAATGGCCATAAGTTGTTTTTGAGTGTCATTACTTCCCGACTGCAAACTAATGGGCGCGTACCCTATTGCTTTTAATACAGGGTAATTATTTGGCTCAACATATTTATATTCAACGTGCTTATCAAATATATTGCTACAACCGCTTAACGTTAAGCAGCCTAATGTGATCATTAATGGCATTACTCGCATCATACAGGGCCTTTAAAAACTAATTAAACTCAGTTATGCACGTTTAATGCCAGTGATACCTATATTCTGTAACAACAAATAATAGTGGTACATTACTTGCTGAGACTCATTAACGCTAACGTTTAATTGGAGTAAGAGTATGAAGTCGTTTTTAAAAGCAGTATTGGCAGGATTAAGCACCACTGCTGTATTAACGTTTTCACCTTTTACCCACGCTCAGTGGTATGAGTCTACAGGCCATGCGGTTATTCAAAATAGCGACATTCCCGGTGCAAAGGCCGCTGCAATAAAAGATGCGATTACCCAAGCCCTTGTATTCTCTGGTGCGCGGGTGAGCTCGGTGCAAACACTTGTTGATGGTGTTTTAACCCAAGATCAGCTAAAAATAAGTAGCCAAGGCGAAATTCAAAAAATAGAGCTCGTTAGCGAAAACCGCAGCAATGATGAATTTGCGATTACCTTACGCCTAGATATTTTTGCACAAACCGAGCAATGCCCGCAAAGCAACTTCAATAAATTTATAGCTGTGACGCAAAGCCAATTAACAAATCGCGAACACGCTAGAATGGGTCAAATATTTGACATTAACAAAGCAGTCAGTAAAAACATCTACACGTCACTGCAAAAATCAAAAATGAGTGCAATACCGGTTGCCTATTTCAATAAAGCTATAAAGGTTGATACCTACTTTAATCAACAGCATGACTATTCAAACAGTCAGTTAGAAGAAATTTCATCACGCAGCAACGCGCAATATGTGCTGTTAAGTCAAATAACCAGTTTATCTACCAGCGATAAACTCAATAGCGACTATGCGTTTTGGCAAGATGAAAGCTATCAGCGTCACTATCAAATAGAGTTTAGTTTATTTAATGGCACTACTTATGAGCCCTTGTGGCAACAAAGCTATCAAAGCCAAGCCATTTGGCCATTTGAAAAAACAGCCATTATTGATGTAAATAGCAATCGCTTTTGGCAATCACCTTTTGGTCAAAGTATTAGTGAGATAAACCAAACCCTAAGTTACGATTTGCAAGCAGCCATGGCGTGCCTACCCACCCAAGGCAAAATTTTGCACATGGAAAATAATAAACTCGTCATTAACTTAGGAAAGGCACATGGCTTAGAAAAAGGCCAACAGCTGAGTATTGCTCATCATAATTATTTAACCGATGCGCAAGGCAACACCATGCCGCATACTATAACCACTTTGAACCGTATTCGTGTAGAGCAGCTATATCAGCATAGCGCCATTGCCGTCAGTATTAATGATCAGCCTTTACCGGGCGTACAAATTAACGATATTGTAGAAGTTGCAACGCCCTAAAGTACTTGGGCTAGCTTAACTTTTAAATTATCGTGAGCGCTTAACCAATCAGCTAACTGCTCAACCCCAGATAAATGCGGGTAATGCTTTCGACAGGCTAATACAATATTACGTTGCTGATTAGGAAAAATAGGCAAATAATGAATTCCCTCTCGGGGTATTGCAGCAAGTTTTGGCACAAACGTAACCCCATCGTCCATTGCCACCAGCGCTAGTAAGGTTTCTAAGCTGTTGCCTTGGTACTGGCTAGAAACATCCACTCCTGCCGAAAAACAAAACTGCTGAGCTTGATCTTTAAAGCAATGCCCATCACTTAACATTAATAGGTTACTGCCTTGAAGATCTTGCAGTGCTACCTTTTTATTTACAGCTAAACCGTTATCAGCAGATACCGCAACTAAAAAATCTTCTTTATATATATTAATCGTATGGTAATTTTTTAGTTCAGGCACATCCGCTAAAATTGCAAAATCCACCTCGCCACTGTCCAGCGCAGCTAAAATGGTAGAAGTTTGCATTTCAGTAAACGAAAACTGACTTTGAGTAAATGCCGCTTTCATTGATGTAAGCAGCGTAGGTAATAAATACGGAGCAATAGTAGGAATAATACCAATACTTAGTTTGCCCTGTAACGGTTGGTTAGAAGTAGCAGCCAGTTCTTTTAATATTTGAGTTTGCTCTAATATAAGGTTGATTTGTGTCAACAAACGTTCACCTTGGGTTGTTAAGGTAACGTGCTTAGTTGAACGGTCAAATAAGATAACCCCTAATTCTTGTTCTAGCTTTTTAATTTGCCCACTCAAGGTGGGCTGGCTTACAAAGCAAGCGTCGGCTGCTTTACGAAAATGTTTAAAATGCGCAACGGCTTTTACATATTCTAAATCTTTTAAGTTCATATTCACACTCAACCTGATAGCTTATGCCTATCAGTTTAATACAAACAAACGATTGGAACTATATTTAATTGTTCGCCATAATGGCTATCAACAAATCAAGAGGAACTAAAAACATGTTAAACAATATTGAAGGTCAAACAATCCCTAACGTTACATTTGCAACGCGTCAAAACGACGAATGGAAATCAGTAACTACTGATGACATTTTTAAAGGCAAAACAGTCGTTGTGTTTTCACTACCTGGTGCATTTACACCAACGTGTTCATCAACTCACCTACCACGCTACAACGAGTTAGCTGGTGTACTTAAACAAAATGGCGTTGACGACATTGTTTGTGTATCAGTAAACGATACCTTTGTAATGAACGCATGGGCTGAACATCAAGAAGCGCAAAACATTACCTTACTACCAGATGGTAACGGCGAATTTACTGACGGCATGGGTATGCTAGTTGATAAAAACGATTTAGGTTTTGGTAAGCGCAGCTGGAGATACTCTATGCTGGTTAAAGATGGCGTAGTAGAGAAGATGTTCATCGAACCAGATTTACCAGGCGACCCGTTTGAAGTATCAGACGCCGACACTATGCTTGATTACATCAACCCAACTCAAGTAAAACCAGAGGCGGTTACTCTATTTACTAAGCCTGGCTGTCCTTTCTGTAAAAAAGCAAAAGAGCTACTTACAGCTAAAGGCTTTGCTTTTGAAGAAATCGTAATGGGTGCTGGCGCATCACTTACTAGCCTTAAAGCAGTATCGGGCCGTGAAACCGTACCACAAGTATTTATTGGCGGTAAGCACATTGGTGGCTCAGACGATTTAGAAAAACACTTTGCTTAATTAAGTAAATAAAACAGGGGCTGCAATGCCCCTGTTTATTAAAGGAAAAACACTATGAAAGAATTGCAAACCGACGTTGTTGTTATAGGTGCAGGTACCGCTGGTTTAAGTGCCTACCGTAATGCTAAACAATTTACTCAAAACGTACTTATGATTGAATCAGGCCCATACGGTACAACCTGCGCGCGTGTTGGTTGCATGCCAAGTAAATTATTGATTGCCGCAGCAGAAGCCGCGCACTCAATAGAAATGGCACCTGCCTTTGGAGTTCACAGCTCAAAACCGGTTATTGACGGTAAAGCGGTTATGGCACGAGTTAAAAGTGAGCGTGATCGCTTTGCAGGATTCGTAGTAGAAGCCGTAGATGAAATACCTAGCGAAGATAAAATTCGTGGCTATGCACAGTTTTTAGACGCCAACCGCGTGCAAATAGATGAGCACACCATTATAACTGCTAAACGCTTTGTAATAGCAACAGGTTCACGCCCATCTTACCCTGGCGTATTTAATAATTTTGGCGACCGACTGATTATTAATGACGATGTATTCGACTGGGATGATTTACCAGAATCAGTAGCCGTATTTGGCCCAGGCGTTATAGGCCTTGAAATTGGCCAAGCATTGCACCGATTAGGGGTAAAGGTAAAACTCTTTGGTGTAGGTGGTGCCATAGGCCCATTAACCGACCCAGTAGTGAAAGATTATGCTAACACCGTATTCGCTGAAGAATTTTATGTTGATACCGACTCAAACGTTTCTGATATGAAACAAGTAGGTAATAAAGCAGAGCTAACCTACACCGACAAACAAGGTGTTAAACACACCGAGCAGTTTGACTATGTTCTGGCTGCAACAGGGCGAGTACCTAACACCGATAAACTAGGGTTAGAAAACACCGGCATAGAGCTTGATGAGCGTGGCGTACCACTTGCCGATGCCCACACTATGCAATGTGGCGACTCAAACATATTTATTGCCGGCGATGCCAGTAACATGATCCCACTGCTTCACGAAGCATCCGATCAAGGCACTATCGCAGGGCAAAACGCAGGCCGCTACCCTCAAGTGCGTGCTGGTTTACGTAGAGCTAAAATTGCCGCTGTGTTTAGCGACCCACAAATAGCCATGGTTGGTGAAAGCTTTAAAGAAATTAGCCAACGATTAGGAAGCTGTGACTGCTTTGAAATAGGTGAAGTCAGCTTTGAAAACCAAGGCCGCAGCCGCGTTATGCTAAAAAACAAAGGTCACATGCGTGTGTATGCCGAGCACGGCACAGGCTTATTTTTAGGTGCTGAATTTATAGGTCCACAAGCAGAGCACATTGCTCACTTATTAGCATGGGCTGTACAAAACAAAATGACTGTACCGCAAATGCTAGATATGCCTTTTTATCACCCTGTTATTGAAGAAGGCCTGCGCACTGCACTGCGTGATTTAAACGCTAAATTAAAATTTGGCCCAGACATTATTAACCATTGTATGGAATGTGGCCCAGGCGCATAACACATCACTAATACACACTTGCTACTCAAAGCCAAAACCATTGTTTTGGCTTTTTTTATGTTAAAAACTGGTATATAAAATGGAGTTTAAACTGCTACACTCAGATTAATAAACAAACAAAAATGGACCGAAAATGAGCAATAATAAATATAGACTTGTCACTCGAAGCGATTTTGACGGCCTAGTGTGTGCCGTATTACTTAAAGATTTAGATTTAATCGACGATATTTTATTTGTGCATCCAAAAGACATGCAAGACGGTAAAATAGCCATTACCAGCAACGACATTACCACTAACCTCCCCTATGTTGCCGGTTGTCATATTGCATTTGATCACCACTTGAGTGAAACCGTTCGTAACGAAAGCGATATTAAAAACCACATTATTGACCCAGATGCGCCCTCTGCAGCACGCGTTGTATACGACTATTATGGCGGTGCAGAGAAATTCCCTAATATTTCAACTGACATGATGGAAGCGGTCGATAAAGGGGATTCTGCACAATTTTCAAAAGACGAAATTTTAAACCCAACAGACTGGGTACTGATGAACTTTATTATGGATGCGCGCACAGGACTTGGCCGTTTTCGTGAATTCAAAATTTCTAATTACCAGTTAATGATGAAGTTAATTGACGCCTGTAAAGATCACAGCATAGAACAAATACTAGCAATGGAAGATGTTGCCGAGCGTGTTGCGTTATACCACGAGCACAACGCACAAGCTAAAGAGCAAATAGACCGCTGCTCATCAGTACACGACAACTTAGTGGTACTCAATTTAACCGAAGAAGAAACCATTTACGCTACTAACCGCTTCGTTATTTACGCCATGTTCCCCGAATGTAATATCTCAATACATAAAATGTGGGGGCTTAAAAAGCAAAACGTGGTGTACGCCATTGGTAAATCAATCACCAACCGCAGCTCCAATACTAATGTTGGCGAGTTGTGCCTTAAATACGGTGGCGGCGGCCATTTAAATGCCGGTACTTGCCAAGTAGAAACTGACAAAGCTGAGCAGGTATTGAGCGAGCTTATCGCTACGATTACTAGTGATGGCTGAGTTATAGCCTCAGGGTTCGGGGTTCGGGGTTCGGGGTTCGGGGTTCGGGGTTCGGGGTTCGGGGTTCGGGGTTCGGCAAATTATTTTATAAAGCGGGCTAACTGATAGCTCGCTTTTTTATTATGCATAATTTAATGGAGGGCTTCTTTGAGCGAAAACCTGTCATTGATATTGGATAATATAATAGTCAATTGGGTGATCAAACTGCGCTTTGCGCATATATTCACGAAAATGAGCGACGCGCGCATATTGTTCTATTTAACTTTATTCAACGTTTTAGAAAACTTAGTAATAGTAATACCTTAGCTTATTTGATAAAACTATATTATGCAGAAAAATGAGCGTAGCGTCGGCAGAAATATGCGCGATGAGCGCACTATTAAATTGTTAGAAGTATTCAGTTACGTGGAGAGAACAACATTGTATTCAATCCCCACATTGTTAATCGCCGCTAGGGTTTCTTTTGTTACTGTATTGTGGCTTATAGTATTCGTCGGTGGTCCAATTATCTGGTTTGGTCTAGAGCTGGGTGTTGTTGGTAAGCTTGTATTTTTAGTTGGCGCGCAAATATGTTTTTGGCTAATTTATTTTTTAATGTGTTTGTTGGTCCATCGTTTATCTTTAAAGTCATGGGAAAAACGCCAAGCTTTCTTAGCTAAAAGCCAAGACCAGCAAGGAAAAGAACTAGGCAGTATTATTGAGGGTTACTAGTGATACATACTTCTAACAAGTCAAAGCACGCGGAATTGTAAATGCTGTCACCTTTTTTGAAAAAACACTCAAAAAATCCGCCAACATTCACATTCCGGTGTTTGAGGCGTTATAAAGCACGGAAGTTTTGATGAAAGCCTCAACTATTGAGTTCACAAGTTATAGTGGTAATCAAACACATATTGAATCAATCAACTACGATTTAGACTATTTAAAAGTAGTAGTTGTCGCTGATTCTAATTTACGAATTGAAGTATGTTTTCATCAGCCAATCGGATTTAGGTGTCTTGATGAAGGTGATTTATTAGAGTTTTGGGCAAGCAATAAAATAACGAGTAATTGGCTTTTACAAATACATGATTTTGGTTGGTTGGCTCAAGAAAGTAATCGCGCTGGCTTCTTATCCAAAGACACTATGTTAAGTGAGTATTTGATTAAAGGCAGCAATGAGTGTTTAAATGTTCTAAGCACAGATAAGCCAGTAATAAGTTTGGTATAAATGCTTTATAACAAGCTAATAAATAAGGACAAAAATCAGTTGACTGTTTTCGTTCCTCAACATTTTAGCCAACAACTTTTTGCCCATTATTAGG